>JAITTM010000175.1 GCA_031286975.1 Coriobacteriales bacterium | reverse complement strand
CATCAACTCCTGCTGTCCAACGATGGTCATCGCCAGCGGCAGGGGTGCGTGAGGTGCCAGCAGCTTGATATCGTTCAAGCTCAGCTCGGGGCTCAGCCAGGCGCGCGTTGCGCCCACGTCAGCCAGCCAGGCGAGTGTTGCGTCGTTGTAGATGCCCAGAGAGGGTCCCGCCTCAACCGGGGCTCCGGCTTTCAGGGCAAGGGAGAGTTCTGCCAGGTTGTTGGCAAGCACGGTCTTCTCCGCGGCAAAGGAGTTGGAGAGAGCGGCAAGTTCGCGGTCGTGGCTGATGGCGGGGAGGACGTGCACCAGTGGCAGCGCGCCCAGTTTGCCCTTGAGCGGCAGCTGCGTGGTGTCCTGGCCGGCCTCGAACTGGAGTGTGTGCAGGTAGATGGCCTCGGCACCCGCCTTGGCCGCCGCTTGGGCACCCGGTGTGTCACGCACCAGGGCTGCGATCTGCGGGGCGCGTCGCTGTGCCGCGCTGCGTGTTATCTGAGGGGGAGCGGCGTCAAGCAGGCGGGTGTGCCAGGGAGCGAGCACGGCGTCCTCAAGCTCCGCCAGGGCGTGGGCGCGCACCTTGTGCAGCGTGCTGAAGCTCAGACCGACGCCCTCGTCCAGCTCGATGTCCCAGTTGCGGATGCTGAAGGGCGTGCCGCCCACGCGGCCCACTTGCTCGCGCACCTCTTTGGCGGTGAGCGCCTTGGTGCGGGCGGCCTCCACCACAGGGCCCGTGGCTGCTCCCTCGGGCGGCGACAGCTGCGAGCTGGGGCGCAACACGGGTTGTGACGGCGACCCGGAGCCCATCTCCGCGCCGCGCTCGTCGCTCTGGTCGCCGCGCTCCGCGCCACCCCGGTCGCCGAGCTCGTCGCTCTGGTCGCCGAGCTCGGCGCCACTCGCGATGCCGTCGCTTGCCAGGGTGAAGCTGATGGCGAGTGGCTGACCCTGGCGCACGCGCACCCGCACATCGACCGCGATAAAGCCGTTGTTGCCCTGCATCAGCGTGCTGCCATATGCCTCGGCAGCCTCCTGCAGCAGCTCCGAATTGCGCACGCGGAACACGCGGTCGCCCTTACTCACGGGCTGCGGGATACGCAGGAACACGCGCGAGCCCTCGGGTGCGCGGTCAAGGGTCGCGCCCTTGCCCGCGGCGTTTGCATAGAGGGCGTCAAGGGTCACCACGCAGCGTCCACGTGTCGTCCAGAACTCCAGACTGTCGCCCTTGACCACACGTTTGCTCAGGTCGATGCCCACCAGGCCATCGCCCAGTTGCGCCACGCGCCCCACCTGCACGCCTCGGTTGTTGGGGCGCTGGTAGCCCATCATCGTGTTGGAGCGGTCACCCTCAAGATAGGCGGTGGTAAAGCCTCGGGAGAAGACCTCGGCGAGCTCATCGTGGGCGACGTTCTCCTCTTCGATGCTAAGCGTGTCCTGCTCCCCCTGCTGGGCGAGGGCATCAAGGGCGGATCGGTAGACGCGGACCACTGTGGCCACATAGGACGCAGATTTCATGCGGCCCTCGATCTTGAGCGAACGCACGCCGGTTGCCACCAGTTGCGGCAGGATCTCCCGTGTTGAGAGGTCGGAGGGCGAGAGCAGGTAGTTGCCCTCGGTGGGCAGGTGCTTGCCCGTGGAGCTGTCTATCAGGCTGTAGGGGAGGCGGCAGGGCTGCGCGCAGAGACCCCGGTTGGCGCTGCGTCGCCCGATGAGCGAGGACATAAGGCATTGACCCGAGTAGCAGAAGCAGAGCGCCCCGTGCGCAAAGACCTCCAGCTCGACGCCGGTTGTTGCCAACACAGCCAGCTCGTCGAGGCCAAGTTCGCGCGAAAGGGTCACTCGCTTTGCTCCCAGGGCATGTACGTAGGCAACGCCCTGGCTGCTGTGGATGTTCATCTGCGTGGAGGCGTGCAACTCAAGCTGCGGCAGCTCGCGCGCCAAACGGGTCAGCAGCCCCAGATCCTGCACGATGAGCGCATCGACACCCTGCCACCAAGCCTGCCGCGCGAGCTCCATCGCTGAGTCAAGCTCACCTGGCAGGATGGCCGTATTCAAGGTGAGATAGACGCGTCGTCTTGCCAGATGCGCGAGGTCGCAGGCCTCGCGCAGGGTCTCAAGTGTGAAGTTCTGTGCATTGCGGCGGGCGTTGAACTGTTCGACACCCAGGTAGATCGCGTCGGCACCGGAGCTCAGTGCGGCCAACAGGGCATCATAGTCGCCAGCGGGGGCGAGCAGCTCGGGCAGGTTCGTGCCGTTTTGTGACTCCATACAACCAGGGTCCTCTCCCATAATAAAGCCCGTCTTCACGGGACGTGGAATAACGAAAGCAGGGCAAAAACGGGCATGTTACCTAAAAGAGCTAGCCAATGCTGCCTGCTATGCGTCATAATCATAGTCTACTTGCTTTGGAGGCACCAATGTCATCACGTAGGAAACGGGCCAAACAGACCCCCAAGAAGCATCTCTTTCCGTTTATTGCCATAGTAATCCTCTTTGCCGTGATTTCTGTCACGGGAACCCTGGCAGTCAGCGCATATGCCTTGGCGGAATCGTGGCTGGAGGATCTGCCCGGTGTTGAGGGTGCGGATTCCTACAATATCGACCTGCCCACCACCGTGTATGCGAGCGACGGAACCACCAAACTGGCGGAGCTCTACGTCAAGGACCGTCAGCCTGTTGCGGCAAGCAAGGTCTCCCCCTATGTGTTTGCTGCGACCGTCGCCATCGAGGATGAGCGCTTTTGGAAGCACAACGGTGTGGATCCCTACGGTATCGCCCGTGCAGCCTGGGTCGACCTCACCAGCGGCGCGCGTCAGGGTGCGTCCACCATCACGCAGCAATTCATCCGCCAGACCATCCTGATCGAGGAGGCAAACGACATCTCCTTCAGGCGCAAGGTGCGCGAGGCGGCGCTTGCCATAGAGCTCGAGAAGGTCTACAGCAAAGAAGAGGTACTCATGATGTACCTCAACACCATCAATTATGGTGACGGTGCCTGGGGTATCCAGGCGGCGGCGCAGCACTATTTTTCCAAGGACGCCGCCGACCTGAGCATCGCCGAGGCAGCCCTGCTCTGTGGCATCCCCCAGACTCCCACTCACAACAATCCCGTTGACTATCCCGATAACGCCCTGGCACGTCGCACGCAGGTGCTCAACCGTATGCAGGTGAATGGCTACATTACCGAGGCAGAGCGCGATGCCGCCAACGCAACGGAGCTCAATCTCAACGTCAACACCAAGCCGCGCGACGGCATCTACCTCGAGCCCTATTTTGCCTCGTACGTGAAATACGAGCTTCAGGAGAAGTTCGATTATGACACGATCTTCAAGGGTGGTCTGACGGTCTATACCACCATCGACCTCAAGATACAGGAGGACGCAGAGACCGCCGCCGCCAACAAAGAGGCCTCCATGGACAGCGATGTCGAGGTCTCGATCGCCTGCATCGACCCGCATACCGGCTATATCAAGGCGATGCGCGGCGGCAAAGACTACTACGAGGACCAGTTCAACACCACCTGGCAGATGCGGCGCCAACCGGGTTCGACCTTCAAGGTGTTCGCGCTCGTCGCGACGCTTGAGGCGGGCATTTCTCCCAGCACGCAGGTTTCAGGGGCTTCTCCCGTTGAGATCGATGTTCCCGGCGGTAACGAAAAATGGGTTGTCCACAACTTTGGGGGCGCAAACCAGAGTGTCATGAGCGTTGCGCAGGCAACCTACCGCTCATCCAATACGGCATACGCGCGCATTGTGCGCACCATTGGCGCCGAGCCCATCGTCGATGTTGCCTATCGCATGGGCATTCACCCTGATAGGGAGAAGGACGGGGGTCCCTTCCTCGAGAGCGTCCCTTCTATCGTTTTGGGCTCACAGGGCGTCAACACCCTTGAGATGGCATCGGCCTTTGGCACCCTGGCAGCCGACGGCAAGCATGTTCCTACAACGGCTATCACCAAGATTGTCAATAATGCGGGTGAGACCATCTATGAGCACACGGACGAGGGGGAGCAGGTCATCGCACCCGAGGTCGCCTACGCCACGACCGAGATACTCAAAGGCGTTGTTACCGGTGGTACGGCTACCGGTGCACAGCTTGACTACCAGGTCTCCGCCGGCAAGACCGGAACCTCAAGCAACTCCGTTGACTCGATGTATGTGGGATACACCCCGCAGCTCAGCACCGCTGTGTGGATAGGCGCGCGCTCAAACCGCGAGATTGCAGATAACGTCGGTGGCACCAACTGCGCTCCGGTGTGGAGGGATTTTATGGAGCGTGCGCTTGAGGGCTATGAGGTCGAGGATTTCACTGCGGGGCAAGATCCCGCGTACACCAACAAGGCGACCTTCATGACTCCAGCAGAGCAGGAAGAAGCCCGCAAGGCCGAGGAAGAAGAGAAGAAGAAGCAAGAGGAGGAGCTGAAGAAGAACACCGACACCGATGTTGACGGCTTCTCTGACTGGGATGAGGAGCAGGCGGGCACCGACCCCGCAGATGCCAACGACTATCCGGGTAAGCTGCCCGATCCCATAGTCATCCCCGATCCAGGGGCGGTCACTCCTGACCCAGGTACGGGCACGGGCACCACACCCCCCACGGGTGGGTCTTCTCCATAAAACCCTGTTACGGAGCAGTTTCTATCAACGATCGTCTGATTGCACGAGAGAGGCACCGATTATTTGCAGAATGCGTGAAAATCGAGCGAAGCGTATCTTAATACGTGAGCGAGATTTGAGCGTATTCGGTTTTAATCGGTGTCTTGCTGCAGTTGCTTGCGGTAGGCGTAGTCGCTTTTGATCATGTCGGTCAGGCTGAGCTTGGGCTCCCAACCCAGTATCTCGCGCGCACGATTGCTGTTGGCGATGAGTTTGGCGGGGTCTCCGGCGCGGCGCGGCGCGAATTCGTAGTTGAAGTCAAAGAGCTCAAGCGCGGCATCGACCACCTCCTTGACCGAGAAGCCCTTGCCGGAGCCCAGGTTGAGCAGCAGCGAATCGCCGGTATCAAGGATGTGCTGGGCGCCCGATACATGGGCTTGCGCCAGGTCGGTGACGTGGATGTAGTCGCGGATGCAGGTGCCGTCAGAGGTGGGATAATCGCTGCCAAAGATGCTGAGTTTCTCGCGCATACCCAGTGCTGATTGCATGATAAGCGGAATGAGGTGCGTGAGCTGGTCTTTGTCCAGGCCGATTCTCAGGCTTTGGTCGGCACCCGCCACGTTGAAGTAGCGCAGGATGCAGTAGTTCATGCCATGCGCCGCCGCTACCCACTTGATGAGCTGCTCGCTGGCGATCTTGGTCTCGCCGTAGGGGTTGATGGGAGCCGTGGGGTCATCTTCGCTACAGAGGGGGTTATCCGGCTCACCATAGACTGCCGCCGTCGAGCTGAATACGATGTTCTTCACGCCGCAATCGACCATGGCCTCAAGCATCGTGCGCACGCCTTCGACGTTGTTCTCGTAGTATTCCAGCGGCTTCAACACGCTCTCTGGCACCACGAGCTTGGCGGCGAAGTGCATGACCACGTCAACCGGCCTGGTCTTCTCCTCCGCCAGCAATACCTTGGTGATGTCGCTCTTGCGGCGGATATCGCCCCAAAAAAAGCGCGCGTCGGCATGGATGGCGCCCATGCGCCCCGTGCTGAGGTTGTCGAGCACAACCACCTCGTGTCCCGCCCGGATGAGCTCATAGGTCGTATGGCTGCCGATATACCCGGCACCCCCTATCACCAGAACCTTCATACCAGCATCCAATCTCTCTGCAGCTGCTTTGTCAGAACATCCATTATAATGGATTGCCCCGTCCGCAACGTCCGCAAAAAACCAGCAAGGAGAGGCTCGTGCTATCCACCCAAGAACAACTGCACATCATCCAGAGCGGCGATGCCAACATCGTGCCTCTGGCCGCGCTCAAACAAAAACTCGACCGTGGCCAGCCCCTGCGCGTCAAACTGGGTGTCGATCCCACCGCGCCCGACCTGCACCTCGGCCATGCCGTGCCCCTGCGCAAGCTGCGCCAGTTGCAGGATCTGGGGCATCAGGTGGTGCTCATCATCGGCAACGGCACCGCGCTTATCGGCGACCCCTCCGGGCGCAACAGCACGCGCCCGCCGCTCACGCCTGAGCAGATCGCCCAAAACGCCCAGACCTATGTCGAGCAGGCCTTCAAGATCCTGGATAAAGAGAAGACCGAGCTCACCTGGAACGGCGACTGGCTGGGCGCGCTTGATTTGGCGGGTATCCTCAAGCTGGCCGCCCACTTCACGGTGGCACGCATCCTTGAGCGCGATGATTTCTCCAATCGCTACCAGACGCAACAGCCCATATCGCTCCACGAGTTTCTCTATCCGGTGATGCAGGCCTACGACAGCGTGGAGGTCAGAGCCGACAT
>JAITTM010000167.1 GCA_031286975.1 Coriobacteriales bacterium | reverse complement strand
GGGTGAGATGGTCAGGGTCATCTCTGAGAATGACGGAGCCCTCATCGTGGAGGTCAAGAACTCGCGGCTCGCACTGGGGCACGACATGGCTGGTTGTCTCACAGTCATGTAGAAATGGCACAGGCAAGGAGTACATGCAGGGCGAAACAGGCGTGCGAGCGCCTTTTTTGGCCACTTGAGTTAGCTAAAACTAACTTATAGCATATGCGCGCACAGACAGAGGGGCACGCCAGCGACCAGGCACAGAGGCGCACAGGCATACAGGCACATCAGTTGGAGTGTCAACAAGAAGGAGAAACGCAGATGAAGTCACTGAAGGATGTACGGACGGGGGAGACCGCAGCCGTTGTCAAGCTCCACGGCGAAGGCTCAGTTAAGCGCCGCATCATGGACATGGGCATCACCAAGGGTGCCCAGGTGCTCGTGCGTAAGGTCGCGCCGCTGGGCGACCCGGTGGAGGTGTGCGTGCGTGGCTACGAGCTCAGTATCCGCAAGGCGGACGCAGAGATGATCGAGGTGCAGTGACGTGGATCCGCGCTGTGACGTTGCGCTTGCGACCCGTAGATGCCCGGTTTTCTTCCCAAGGAAAGGTGTTTGATCCATGACAACGACGATTGCCCTTGCCGGCAACCCCAACAGCGGCAAGACCACCATGTTCAACGACCTCACGGGCTCATCGCAGCACGTGGGCAACTGGCCGGGTGTCACGGTTGAGAAGAAGGAGGGGCGCCTCAAGGGTCGCAAAGATGTTGTCATCCAGGACCTGCCGGGCATCTATTCGCTCAGTCCCTACTCGCCCGAAGAGGTCATTACGCGCAACTACCTCATCACCGAGCAGCCGAGTGCCATCATCAATATCGTGGATGCCTCCAACATCGAGCGCAACCTCTACCTCACCACGCAACTCACTGAGTTGGGCATTCCCGTGGTGCTCGCCCTCAACATGATCGACATCGTGCACAAACGCGGCGACGTGATCGACACCGACAAACTGAGCAAGGCCATGGGCTGCGCCGTTGTTGAGACCTCAGCCGTCAAGGGTCTGGGTTCAAAAAACGCTGCGGAGAAGGCCTTGTGGCTCAGTGATCTGCACGCGCATGGCGGCCACAGCCGCGACCACGTGCACGCGGGTGCGAACCACGTGGGGCACGAGCACCATCTGCATCACGAGCCACCTTTCGAGCCCAAGCACCGCTTTAGCGCGGTGGTAGAAGACGCCATCAAGCTGATAGGTGCCCTCATCGAAGACGCAGCGGCGGCGGCGGCGACCGCTACGGGCGCTCCCACGCGCTGGTTCGCCATCAAGCTCTTTGAGCGCGACAGCGAGGTGCAGCGCCACCTCAAGCTCGACGAGCAACAGCAGGCGCAGGTCGAGGCCATCATCAAGACAGCCGAGCAGCAGCTCGACGACGACAGTGAGTCCATCATCACCAACGAGCGCTACAGCTTTGTTACCGATGTCATCGCGCAAACCCTCACCGTCAAGGACAGCTCGGGCGTGAGCCTCTCCGACAGGATCGACCGTGTGGTGACCAACCGCGTGCTCGCGCTGCCCATCTTTGCGCTCATCATGTTTGTGGTCTACTTCCTCTCCATCAGCACCGTGGGCACCGCGATGAGCGGTTGGGTCAACGATGTGCTCTTTGGCGAGACGGTGCCCGGTGCCATGGAGGAGTTCCTTCTCAGCGTGGGTGCCGCCGACTGGTTGCAATCGCTCATCCTCGACGGCATCGTGGCCGGAGTAGGTGCCGTCATCGGCTTCTTGCCCCAGATGCTCACGCTGTTCTTGCTGCTCGCCATTTTGGAGGACTGCGGCTATATGGCGCGCATCGCCTTTATCATGGATCGTATCTTCAAGCGCTTTGGGCTCAGTGGCAAGTCGTTTATCCCCATACTTATTGGCACTGGCTGTGGTGTGCCCGGCATCCTTGCCTCGCGCACCATCGAGAACGAGAGCAACCGTCGCCTCACCGTCATGACCACCACCTTCATTCCTTGCAGCGCCAAGCTGCCCATCATCGCGCTTATTGTGGGCGCGCTCTTTCCGGGGCAGGCCTGGGTTGCAACCTCCACCTACTTCATTGGCATGGCAGCCATCATCATAAGCGGCATCATCCTCAAAAAGACCCGCTGGTTTGCTGGGGATCCCACACCCTTTGTCATTGAGCTGCCCGCCTACCATCTGCCCCGCGTCAAGGGCGTTGCGCGCACGATGTTCGAGCGAGGCTGGGCCTTTGTTAAGCGCGCCGGCACCATCATCCTGCTGGCGACCATCGTGGTGTGGTTTCTCTCGAGCTTCAACTGGACCTTACAGATGGTCGACACAGATGAGTCCATGCTTGCCGCCATAGGCTCCGCTATCGCCTTTATCTTCAGCCCGCTGGGTTGGGGTGACTGGCGCGCTACCGTGGCAAGCATCACCGGGCTTATCGCCAAAGAGAATGTCGTAGGAACCTTTGGTGTGCTGTACGGCTTTGCCGAGGTCGCCGAGGACGGCGCCGAATACTGGCCGATGCTCGCCGCGGCGTTCACGCAGATTTCTGCCTTCAGCTTTTTGTTGTTCAACCTGCTTTGCGCTCCCTGCTTTGCTGCTATCGGCGCCATCAGCCGCGAGATGGGCTCTGCCCGCTGGACCGCTTTTGCCGTTGCCTACGAGTGCGTCTTTGCCTACCTCGTCGCCTTCAGCTTCTACCAGATCGCGCTGCTGCTCACCACGGGGGCCTTTACCGTGGCCACCGCGCTGGCGCTCTTGGTGGTGCTCGCTACTCTCTACCTGCTGGTGCGCAAGCCCTATTTGTCGCATGAGCCAAAGCGCAAGCAGCTCAAAAAAGCTCCGGCGTCCACGTAAGGGCACCAGAGCGCTCCCCTGGTGCTCATCACAGGGAGTTTAGCTCGCTCTCTCCTTCTCCGTCCTTCTCTGCGGGATCCTTCGCCTGCGGAGAAGGACGGGCGCTCTCAGAAAGGACCCGTCCCATGCTCGCAACCATCATCATCTCGCTCATACTGGCTGGCATCGTCGCCTTGGCCATCCGCAGTGTCTATCGCTCGCATAAGCAGGGCGGCTGCAGTAGCTGCTCAAGTGGTTGTTCCGGCTGCAATGCAGCCAGCGCTGGCGCATCATGCTGTGAGCCCTCCGCGCCGCCTTCTGGGTCGCCTCCAAAAAAGTAACAGTTTCCTGATGGCTCTCCGGCTCTTGTGATACGATAGTTGTGGTTAACTTATCCTTTACACACAGGAGGACGTGGGATGACGCTCAATACTGCCGAGGCAGGTTCTGATCACACGCTCATAGCCTGCAATGCGCCCGCAAAGACGCGCAGCAAGCTTGAGACGCTTGGTTTGGTGCCCGGCGAGACCATCAACGTCATCTCGACCACGGGTGCCGGTCTTATCATCGAGGTCAAGAACTCCCGCTTGGCCTTGGCGCATGACCTCGCCAGCAGCCTGATAGTGACGTAGGCGGACAGCATGAAGATCGCACTTATCGGCAACCCTAACTCCGGCAAGACCACCCTGTTCAACGAGCTCACGGGTGCCAATCAGCATGTGGGCAACTGGCCTGGTGTCACCGTTGAGAAGAAGGAGGGCCCCATCCGCGCCGCCTATGGCACGGGTGAGCTGGTCGATCTGCCGGGCATCTATTCGCTCAGCCCCTTCTCGCTTGAAGAGATCGTCTCGCGCGATTTTATCATCGACGAGATGCCCGACGTGGTGGTGGACATCGTCGATGCCACCAACCTGGAGCGCAACCTCTATCTCAGCATCCAACTCATCGAGCTCAATGTGCCGCTGGTCATCGCGCTCAATATGATGGACGAGGTCGAGAAGGAGGGCTACCAGATCGATGCCAAGCGGCTTGCGCATGACTTGGGCGTGCCGGTGATCCCCATCAGCGCCGCCCGCAAGACGGGCATCAAGGAGCTTGTGGCCGAGCTCAAGTGGGCGCATCTGCCCAAGCGCCACGAGCTGCCCAACCCCCATCTTGAGCGGCTGATCGCGCTCACCGAGGCACTGCTCAACGAGCACATCGCCAAGGAGCACCGCCTGGGAGACGATATCGCGGAGGGTTATCCGCTGCACTGGGCGGCCATCAAGGTGCTCGAATCAGACGAGCTCGTGCTCAGGCACCTCACGCTCGACCCGGCAACCAGTGCCAGGATCGACGAGCTCAAAACCGCCTTTGAAAACGAGCACTCCCTGCTCTGCACGGCCTTTGCCGATGCGCGCTACAAGCTCATCCACCACATGATCTACCACGGCGTGACCGTCTGGAGCAAGGACGGCAAGCGCCACAAACACCTCGAGCACGCGCACGAGGACTATCATCACACAGGTTATGCCGCGGTGCCTTCCGTGGAGGAGACGGGTGCCGAGCACGAGGATGCTGAGAAGGGCGCGGTGCCACTGCGGCAGATGTCGCACGTCTCAGCGCAACCTGCGCCGGTCGTGCCGCAAGCACCGGGGCAAGCGCCCTCTGCGCCCGGGCCCGGGCAAGCGCCGGGGCAAGCGCCCTCTGCGCCCGCGCCCGGGCAAGCACCGGGGCAAGCGCCCTCTGCGCCCGGGCAAGCACCGGGGCAAGCGCCGTCGCGGCCGCTGCCGCCACACGCGAAGCACACCATGTCTAACACCTCCGACAGACTCGACAGGGTGCTCACCCACCGCATCTGGTCCATCCCTCTCTTCTTGCTGGTGATGTTTGCGGTGTTTCACCTGACCTTCTCCGAGGATCTGCTCGGCTTGGGCTCCCTCTTTGGCATCGAGCCTATCCCCAGCCCTGGCGTGTGGCTGCAAACGCTCACTGAGGTGGGCATCGCCTGGTTCAGCAACACGGTGGCAACCCTCTTTGAGCCCGGTAGCTGGTCCGAGAGCCTGGTGGTGGGCGGCATCATCGGCGGCGTGGGCTCGGTTTTGAGTTTTGTGCCCAAGATACTGCTGCTCTTCTTGTTTCTCACCTTGCTTGAGGATTGCGGCTATATGGCGCGCGCGGCCTTTATCATGGATCGCCTCTTTAAGAAGGTGGGGCTCAGCGGCAAGAGCTTCTTGCCCATGCTCATGGGTTTTGGCTGCACCGTTCCGGCGGCGATGGCCTGCCGCACCATGGAAAACGAGCAGGACCGCCGCCTCACCCTCCTGCTGGTGCCCTTCATGTCCTGTGGCGCGCGCGCCCCCATCTTCCTGGTGTTTGCCGGTGCCTTTTTCACGGCCTATGCCGACCTCCTGGTGCTGGGGCTTTATGCTCTGGGCATCGTTGTCGCCCTCGTGAGCGGTATCATCCTCAAAAAAATCCTCTTCAAGGGCGCCTACACGCCCTTCATCATCGAACTGCCCCGCTATCGCGCCCCGCGCCCCCGCTCGGTTGCCCTGACCCTCTGGGATAAGTTCAAGGGTTACCTGGTGCGCGCCGGTACCATCATCTTCGCGATGTGCGTGGTGGTGTGGTTCTTCTCGAGCTTTGGCCTCACGGGCGACGGCTTTGGTTTGGTGGATATCGAGCAGTCTTTGCTGGCAACTGCGGGCAACCTGATCGCCCCGGTCTTCTCCCCACTGGGCTTTGGATTTTGGACGGCAGCGGTGGCGGTGCTCACCGGGTTTATCGCCAAGGAGTCCGTTGTGGGCACGCTGGGTGTGCTTTTTGGCATCGGAGAAGACAGTCCCATCGATGGCGGCGGACTCACCACCGCCGGGCTGACG
>JAITTM010000146.1 GCA_031286975.1 Coriobacteriales bacterium | reverse complement strand
CACGATGATCGCCCCCAGCTTGGCCAAGGCGATCGCCACAAACCAGAACTGATAGTGGCGACGCAGGATGACCAACACCATATCGCCGTAGCCCACGCCCTGCTCCGCAAGAAAATTGGCGGTCTTATCACTCCAGTACTTCATATCGCCAAAGGTAAAGACGTGCTCCTCGCCCTCGGGGTTGACCCAGACCATGGCAGGACGCTGGGGCTCGGCGTTGGCGATGTCGTCCACCACGTCATAGGCGAAGTTGTAGTTCTCAGGGTAGTGCACGCCAAATGCACTGAGGATGCCCTCGTCGTCATAGGCTTCCTCGACATAACGCAGGTTGATGTTTCTCATGCTTGTTCCTTTGGGGTATACGGGCGCACGCGGCACCCATGAACGGTCGGATCGAGAGGGGGTCTTTTACGGCGCTTGCCTACGGAGCCAAGCGCCTAGAGAATGTCGCTTGCTTGGGGCTTGAGCACCACGGCCAAAAACACACAGGGCTCGCCGCCTATGGCAATCATACCGTGGCCGCGACCTGAGTCATAATAGAGCGTGTCGCCAGCCTCAAGCTCTTCGATGTGATCCTCGTAGGCAAAACGCAGACGCCCGCTGATGATAAAGTCGAGCTCCTGTCCCGCGTGTTGGCTCAGATGGATGGGCTTGTCCTGCTCCTCAGGCAGATACGGCGCAGTAACCACAAAGGGCTCGCAGAGCTTGTCCTTGAAAAACGGCGCCTGGTGCAGATATTCAAAACCCGCGCGTCGCTTGATGGAAAGGCCTTTGCCCTGGTGCACCAGCGAATAGCCGGTGAGATGCGGATTTTCGCCCGTGAGCAGCTCGATCACATCGACGCCCAGCTGGCGGGCGCATTTATAGAGGAATGTAAACGAGAAATCCTTCGCGCCACTCTCTTGCGCCTCGTACTCCTCCACGCTGCGTCCGGTAACCTCCGCCATCTGCGCGGCGGTAAGCCCCAGGTCTTCTCGCAAAGAACGTATGCGGTTTGCCACCTCTGTTATGTTGGGCTCCATGCTCCCTCTTTCCCTGTATTCAAGATTGCAGGTGCTCATGGTAGCAGAACACGCCAAAAAACACAGCAGATCAGGTGATTATCAGGTGATAGGGGCTCGCGACATCGCCACCCGTAAGGGCTTGCAAGGGGCTGCAAGGTGCCTCGCTGCAACGACACGCCACAGCGACACGCCACAGCGACACGTCGCCCCCGCTCCCCCGCAGATGCGCTATACTACTCCTGCGCTTGCATCGCTGGGCCCTGCTGCGCCACTGAAACCCGTTGCCCAGGCACCACGCTTTAAGGAGACTCCCATGAATACGCAATCACGTTCGTCCTACGCAGCGCGCGCGGGTATGATCGCCGCGGTCTATGCGGCCCTCACCATCCTGTGCCTCACCGTGCTGCAGGGTCTGGCCTGGGGCCCTGTGCAGTTCCGCATCTCCGAGGCTGTCGTCGTACTCGCACTGCTTACCCCCGCCGGGGTGCCCGGCCTTGCCATCGGCTGCGTTTTGGCCAACCTCGCGGGGCTGGCGTTGAGCGCCAGCGGCGCGCTTGGTCTGCTCGATGTGGTGTTTGGCTCTGTGGCAACCCTGCTCGGTGCCCTCTGGATGCGTCGTTTCAAGCAGAACACCGGGCTTGCCCTGCTCGGCCCCGTCATCGCCAACGCGCTTATCGTGCCAGCCTACCTGCCTCTTATCCTGGAGGCCTATGGCTTTTACACCATCCCCTTCACCACCATCGATTTGGCTGGGTCGTACCCATTGATGTATCTGTTTGGCGTGCTGGCAATAGGTATCGGCGAGGCGCTCGTGATCTATGGCCTGGGCCTGCCGCTGCTCAAGGCCCTCAAGAACACAACGCTGTTCAAGAAAGAGAACGAGTAGCCTGTTTGCCAAAACTTCATTTCATTGTTTATCGAGGCTAAAGGAACTTGATGAGCACAAGGGGACGGTTCTTTTGTGTCGTTGCTATCCTGCCTCATGCCCTTGCGTCGCTTGCGTTCAATGGAACTTGCGCACAATCCCAAAGGGAACCCCGGTCAAGCGACTTATCTGCCTGATTGAAAGCCCTTGTTGCCTCAGTTGCTCTAAATATCGATTGCGGCTTTCAACATCCAATGACTGAAAATCCGCAGCACTCTTGCAGCCGAAGACCTGCAGGATCAGGTTCCGCGCATCCTTATCCGTCAATCGAGTGCTCAAGTCCACCTCAAGACAAGAACTCTGCTCATCTTGCTGCTCGGAGATAATATCTCCCCTATCCACAAGCTCAAACACTCTTTCCCTATCGACCAAACTCTCGGTTGCCAGGTCAAGATAATCTCTAAAACTGCTATAGGGATACTGCTCGGGCAATGCGCATAGACCGGCTGCGACGGGGTTTTGATGTATGTAGCGGATAACCGTCACCAGATAAGCGTCGGTTTCCACCGGCTCACTTTTGTACCTATCCTGAAACAGATGCCCGCTTCGTTGATACTTCCAATTGTACCAGTAGACAAAACTCACCCCGATGCGCTTAAACGTATGCCCCAAATCCTCGTCGCCTTCTTTGATTAGCAAGTGGAGGTGGTTTCCCATAAGGCAATACGCATACACTTCGAAGCTGATCAGCTCTTTATATTTGCGGAGAATATCAAGCAACTTTAAGTAGTCTTCGTCTTCCTCAAAGATCTGCTGTTTGTTGATTCCCCGCATGACAACGTGGTAGATACCGGTTTCGCTTTTTATCCTCGACAGCCTTGTCATTAACATCACCTCAAGGAACAGTATAAGGTGCAACCGCAGTGAACACAAGAGAACCGTCCC
>JAITTM010000126.1 GCA_031286975.1 Coriobacteriales bacterium | reverse complement strand
CGTGGCGAGAAAATCCGACTTGTACTGGCTTTCCTCCTGCAACAGCTGGTTGGTTCGCTCCAGGCGGCGGACGAGATAGGATATCGCCACGTAGGCAACGGTGACGATGGCCGCCATGACAAGGAAGAAGTAGATCGACTGCTGGATGATGTTTTGCTGGATGCTCTCCATATAGAGATCGACGGGCATGACGATGCTCATTGAGCCGGCAAGATCGCCCACCCTGAGACCCTCTTTCTCGTGACCGGTGATGTCCAGCTCACCCGCGGGTTCGCCGTGGCAACTGAGGCAGGACTCCTTGACGCGGATGGGCGAGGCATACCTAAAGACGTCGCGATCCTCATAGGTGGTGATGTCATAGAACTCGACGGTTGCGGCATCCGCTTCAAAGCTGGTGAGCGCCTGGGTCTCGAATTCATCGGGATAGGCGCTGCTATAGCGAGGCGTAAAACTCACGTAGCGGATCAGGTAGTCGTTCTCCTTCATGAACAGGCTGGCGACCGATTTGCCGGCGATGGCACAGTAAATGTTTTTGAAGTTGAACTCACCATTCGAGTCGGTGTCGATGCGAGCCTGGTTGATGTCGATGAAGTCCCAGACCGCGCGCATCTCCTGGTCGAGTATCTGCGTCTTCTCAAGCATCTCCTTCTCGGCTTGGCGACGCTGCGAATTCGAGCTCCACACGACGTTGAGCATGACAGCAATCACTAAGAGTACAATCAATAGTATGGTGATCTTGAACTGGATCTTCACATTCTTGAACATCAAACACTCCCGCCATCGCTCCTTATCCTATTCTATAGCGTAAGGAGCTTTTGCGGTTGCACAAAAGCATGTTAAAAAAGTTTGATTCAGCCTTGAAACTTGTAGTTGCTAATTGCACCTGTGTACCAAGATTTGCGTGAATTTCGGTTTGGCTCAACAGAAATCGAGACAACTTAAGCAAAGCGGATTCTGCGGGCTAGCTCCAGGAAGTAGTCAGTTGACCAGATATCCAATGCCGATGAGTCCTTGACAAAAGGCAGCACGTCAGCTTTCACACTCTCAAGTGAGGTCTGCGTGATCTTCTCGCGTAAGAGCTGGCCAAACAATTCCTTGGTCATTGCACCTTCTGCTATCTGCCCAAACTGATAGGCACGTTGGCAGAAGTGCCTGAAACTCAATGGCACATCATTTCTTATATACCACTCGAAGTCATACCAATCGCGACCTTTCACCCGGCTCTGCCAGTTCCTGAAGAGCAGGGCATGCATTTTGCCTGCATATGAATCGGGCAGCGAATAGCAGCGCACCATAAAGGAATACGGCAGCATCAGAAGCCGGTACTCCGTTGAGAACTCCTGTGGCGGCGTGGTGTCCACCTCGATCTTTATCTTGATTTTGGGCAAGGCATCGAATCGCAGATCATAGATGACGGTGTCGTCCTTCAAGAGTGCCGACTCGATATTGGTAGCGGCCTTCTTGCCCTTTTGTGTGATGTTCACATCATGCCCAATAATTTTGAACTCATCGATGATTGAGTCAAAATAACGCTCCAGCAAGAAGTCTTTGTCCACCGCCAACAAAGAGAAATCCATATCCTCTGAGGCACGCGGGAGGCCCTGGAATATGCGCAGACAGGTTCCACCATAAAACGCAGCAACGTCAAAAAAACCTGCACGGTTCAAACCCGACAAGGTGATCTGTTGCATGACCTCACGCAATGCGTTCTTCTGATCGTTGGCAGTCTGTATCTCGTAGCGCGCCAGCATTTGTTCCAATAGGTTATTGGGCATTCAATACCTCCCCTAAAAGCGCGAGTTCTCGCTTCTTCTTTCCAAACCGGATTGCCTGTTTGATGATATCGCCATCCCAATGCTCGATCTCTGAAAGATCGATCCGCATATCCTGGTCAAGATAGCCCCGCATTGCCTTTGCGGATTGAATGCGCAGTCCGGGTGCAGAGGAGACCAGATCACAGAGTGCCTTCTCGGGCGTTGCCATAAGAAACACGTAGCGATCATTGATGATAACCTGCCTCAAACCAACTTGAAAATAATCACCCGGCACCTTCGTGTATTCAAAATCACCAACCGGAGTCGCAAAGTTTTTTGCCCGCTTTGTTGTCATGGATCGTATCAGATAAACCCTTTCGGGGATAAGACCGTACTGCCAAAGCGCAGTCTCAAGCGAAACATATGACGGCCCATAGAGATGATTCGCAATCAACTCTTGGGAGTAGAGCTCATTGGTATGCTTTGCTGCAACAAGGTAGAGGCCCTTTTTCAGGCGGATCAAATCCCCTGATGCCTCCATGCGGGAGACCTTATCCTTTGGTGATTTATAGGATCCCAGCATAATGCTTACCGCAGCATAATCAAGCGGCACGGTACCTGCTCGCTTCAGTTCGTCCAATCCGTCCATGAAATTACCTTCATCATAGTAGTGATATTTGATTAGATTATCGCATTATACGCGAATATCTAGGCAATTTCTACTATAATGGCGAGCTTTTGACCCCTGCCTTACATGCCTTAAATGCCACGCGCAGTGCAAAAGGCGGAGGCGTACTTTGGTTGGCATTCAATCTTTTGACCCCTGTTATCCTGAGGTCATCTTAAGGGTCAATTGAGCAGAGCGCCCCAAACGCCCCATCGTGGGATGGGGGGCGGTTCATACGCCCAATCCTGCGAACTTATCCCAATATCAGTGACAGAGCCTCGCTGCGTGTTTTATGGGATTTGTCAAAGGCGCCGCGCACAGCAGAGGTTATGGTCTTGGAGCCAGGCTTCTTGACACCGCGCATCGACATGCAGAGGTGCTCGGCTTCGATGACCACTATCGCGCCGTCGGGGTCGAGCTGGGCTACCAGCGTGTCAGCGATCTGCGACACCAGACGCTCTTGCACCTGCGGGCGCTTGGCAAAGACATCCACCAGACGCGCCAGCTTTGAGAGCCCACAGATGCGACCCGTTTTGCCTGGCAGATAGGCCACGTGTGCCAAGCCAAAGAATGGCACCAGGTGATGCTCGCAGAGGGAGTAGAACGGGATGTCCTTGACCAGCACCATCTCGTGATAGCCCTCGTCAAAGAAGGTCTCGAACAGCTCGCCGGGGTCTTGCTCCAACCCCGCGAATATCTCCTTATACATCTTGGCAACGCGCTCGGGCGTCTTGAGCAAGCCCTCGCGCTCGGGGTTCTCACCCACACCCTCAAGGATGAGACGGACACCTGCTTCGACCTTGGCTTGATCCATGCTGGCCTACTCTTTGGGTTTGCTGCTGGGCGCGGAGTTCGTGTCCTCAGGCTGGGAGGTTCCAGCGGCTCCGTGCGGGGGGTACTGCGGCGGTGGATATTGGCCCCCGGGATACTGCGTTGGTGGATACTGCCCGCCACCCTGCTGTTGGCCACCGGCCTGCCCGCCGCCCTGCTGGCCGCCCTGTTGCCCAAGGGTTCCGCCCAAACCGCCGGCATTAAGCACGTCCTCCAATTTGGCGCGTCCAGAAAACACGTCCTCAAGCGTATAGCCGCCCGTCGTCTGGGCTTGGGGCGGTATCGGAGGTGCCGCCTCCGCCAGCTTGCGGCGCTCCTCCTCGGCGCGGCGCGCGTCATCCTCAGTCTGCTTGCGCTCGGCCTCGGCCTTCTTGGCCAGGATCTCGTCCTCATGCTCAAGATAGTCGTCCCAAGAGTTGTCGAGCAGGGCATCCAGCGCCTCGCCGTCAACCGTCTCGCGCTCAAGCAGCACGGTCGCCATCAGCTCAAGCTGTGCCCGGTTGTTCTCCAGCACCTTGAAAGCCACATCGTGTGCGGTGCGCATGATCGTGGCGACCTCCTCGTCAATGCGACGGGCGGTCTCCTCGCTGTAATCGGGTGTCGCGCCATAATCGCGACCCAAAAAGACCTCGTGATTGGCCTCGCCGTAGACCTGGTTGCCCAGCGCCTCGGTCATACCGTAGCGCGTGACCATCTGGCGTGCCATCTTGGTGGCGCGCTCAAGGTCGTTGGAGGCACCCGTGGTGATGTCGCCGCAGCAGAGTTCCTCCGCCACGCGACCGCCCAAAAATACCGCCAGGTCGTCATACATCTCGTTGCGGGTCGACAAAAAGCGATCCTCCGTGGGCAGCGACAGCGTATACCCCAGCGCCTGTCCGCGGCTGATGATCGATATCTTATGCACGGGATCCGAGTTCTCAAGCAGATGCCCCACCAAGGCATGACCCGACTCATGATAGGCAATCACGGTCTTCTCCTGCTCGGTGATGATGCGGCTCTTGCGCTCAGGACCGGCAATCACCCGCTCGATGGACTCATTGAGCTCCTTCATGGTGATGAGTTTGCGGCCGCGTCGTGCGGTGAGAAGGGCGGCCTCGTTCATGAGGTTGGCAAGGTCAGCACCGGTAAAGCCGGGCGTGAGTTTGGCGAGCTTCTCCAAATCGACGCTGTGCGCCAAAGGTTTGCCTTCGCTGTGCACGCGGAGTATCTGCTCGCGACCCTTGAGGTCAGGACGATCCACGATGATCTGGCGGTCAAAGCGCCCCGGACGCATAAGCGCCGGGTCGAGAATGTCCACGCGGTTGGTGGCAGCGATGAGAATGACGCTCTGGTGATCCTCAAAGCCGTCCATCTCAACCAACAGCTGGTTGAGGGTCTGCTCCCGCTCGTCATGCCCGCCGCCCAGGCCGGCACCACGTTGGCGACCCACGGCATCGATCTCGTCGATGAAGATGATGGAGGGCGCCGAGGTCTTGGCCTGATCAAACAGGTCGCGCACGCGTGAAGCACCCACGCCCACGAACATCTCCACAAAATCAGAGCCGGATATCGAGAAGAACGGCACGCCTGCCTCGCCGGCAACGGCACGTGCCAGCAGGGTCTTGCCGGTACCGGGAGGGCCCACGAGCAAGACGCCGCGGGGT
>JAITTM010000080.1 GCA_031286975.1 Coriobacteriales bacterium | reverse complement strand
TGCTACAACGGTCAGTGGGCACTGCTCTTCCTGGAGGAGCAGGCAGTGGATCTGGTGGGTGAAGCCAAGAGCGACTTCCACGTTGTCTGCGAGATCGCCAAGAGCCTGGAAAAGCTGGGTGGCAAGTACGAGGGCTTGCTGGAGCGCTACACCGGTGGCCTCAGCAAGGAAGAAAAGATCATCAAGGGTTTTGAGGGCAGCGGCAAACCCGAGAGCCTGAGTTGGGAGCAGTTCAAAGAGCAGAAGTTCTACGCCTCCCCCACACGGGATGGCTGGGAGAGCGAATCCGCAGGTCTTCTCAACTTCTACAAGGATCCGGATGCCTACCCTCTGCAATCCCCCACCGGCAAGATCGAGTACTACTCAACGACACTCGCCCAGATGTTTCCTGATGATACCCTGCGCGCCCCTTATGCCCAATGGGTCGAGGAGAGCGACGAGCACAAGGACCGCATAACCAGCGAGCGTGCCAAGGCTTATCCCTACCTGCTGGTGAGCAACCATCCGCACTGGCGCGTCCATGTCAACCACGACGACATCCCCTGGACCCGCGAGATCGAGACCTGCAAGGTCAAAGGCCCCGATGGCTATCTCTATGAACCTCTGTGGATCAACCCCAAAGATGCCGCCAAGTACGACATCAAGACCGGCGACATCGTCAAGATATTCAACGAGCGTGGCGGTGTGTTGGGCGGTGCTTATGTCACCGAACGCATCATACCCGGCGCACTGTATCAGGATCACGGCGCCAAGATCGATGCCATCGTGCGCGGCACCGGCGGTCTTGACCGCTCGGGCTCCAACAACCTCATATGTCCCGATGCCACCACCTCCCCCAACTGCGCGGGCGAGGTCACGAACAGCTATCTCGTGGGCGTGGAGAAGGTCGACGTTTTTGCGTTGGCCGCACAGTACCCCGAGGAGTTCTCGCGTGACTATGACGAAGCAGTAGGCCTGATCGCAAGCGCCTACATCATTGGAGAGGAGTAACCATGGCCAAGGTATTCACTTTTGACGCAGCCCACTGCAACGGCTGCCACAACTGCCAGATAGCCTGCAAGGACGAGCACTGTGACCAGGCCTGGCTGCCCTATGCGGCAGCCCAGCCGCTCACAGGGCAGTTTTGGTGCAAGCTCAACGAGACCGTGCGTGGACAGGTGCCTGTGGTGCGCGTCGCCTACGAGGTGGCCATCTGCAACCACTGCGCTAACGCACCCTGCATCGCAGCAGGCGGCGGTGCCGTGTATCGCAGGGATGACGGCCTGGTGGTCATCGACCCGGCTCAGGCAAAGGGGCTCAAGGGTCTTGTGGAATCCTGCCCCGTGGGTGCCATCTACTATAACGAGACGGCAGACCTCCCCCAGAAGTGCACCGGTTGTGCGCATCTGCTCGATAACGGCTGGGACGTGCCACGCTGCGTGGACGCCTGCCCTACTGAGTGCTTCAGGTTCGTGGACGAAAGCGAGCTGGACCTAAGTGCCTACGAGACCTTGCCCGAGCTGGAGGGTCTGGGCCCAAAGGTCTATTATCTCGACCGGCCAAAGCGCTTCGTGGCCGGCTGCGTGGTGGACATGGCTGCCGAGGAGGTTGTTATCGGTGCCAAGGTGGAGCTGCTGGATGCTAACGGCACGGTTGTCTCCGTAACACAAAGCGACGAGTTTGGCGACTTCAAGTTCGATCAGGTTGAGAAGAGTGCCTACACAGTGGAAGTGCTGGGCAAGAGGCTGGCGGCAGACGTGACCGAGAGGGATCTGACCCTCGGCGACATAGACGTCTCTGTATAGGTAGGGTTAAAGGGGTGGCAGGTGTCGGCTGACCTCGGCGCCTGCTACCAGACTGTCCCGAGGGTATTGGAGGAACTATGAACCTGGCAAAGAACATCGGAGGAGCTTTTTTGGTAGGAGGGGTCTTAAGCGTAGTGGGTCAGCTGCTCATCGTGCTCTTCAGCTTCACCCCGCTCTACGCGCAGGGTCTGTCCACCCTGTTTGTGCTGTACGGCATGGGCATCCTGGGCGGAGCACTCTTCTTGTTTGATATCTATCCCAAGATCGAGAGATTCGGCGGCATGGGTGCCGTCATGCCCTTCAGCGGTCTCATGGCCGCCATCGCCAGTTGCGTCTTTGGTGTGGGCTCCGCCACAAAGAGCCCCGGTAAGGGGATATCTGCGGCCTTTGTCGATCTTATCGTGAAAGTCGTGATACTTGGCACGGTGATCTGTGCGGCGCTCGGCTCCGTCTATTACTTCGCGGGCATCCTAGGCCCGCTCACGGCTCCTTATGCACCCGCGGGCATCGTGGTGACCAACGTTGGCGCACCCAACGGCACCGAGGCTGGCCCGCCCATGGGTATACCTGTGGGTGTGGACTTTGTAGCCTTTCTCTGGGCTTTTGTCGTGGGTGGCCTCATCTGCGCTCTGGCGCACGCCGTATTAGAGATCACCAAGCTGCCCGTGCCCGTCTTTCTGGTGATTATCTTCTCGCTGGGTGCCCTGCTGGTACCCACCGGTGCCATGAAGTTCCTGGTGAGTTTTGGCGGCGCCGGTTGCCAGGTGATGGTCTTCGACGCTGGCGAGGCCATCGTCTCGACCTTCACGCTGCTGTTCCAGGGTAACTTTCTGCCCTTTGCCGAGGTGCTGGCATTGTTTGTGGCGCTCTATGCCACCGGCGCGCTATTTGGTGTCATAAAGCTGGCGATGGTGAAAACCAGAGGCGATGCGGCTCCCCCGCCCGCACTTGAGCAGTAGCCGATACGAGTGATGGGCATGGGGACACCCATCACTCAGTGCTACCGCAGCAATGAGTGATACCGATACAAGCGCTGGGCACGGAGGTGCTCAGGCCTAATTGAACTTGAAGACCTTCTGTGCGATGCGGTAGCCGCTCAAGGTGATGGCTTTGCCGGATTTGCCCTTGAGGTTGGTGGCGCGACCTAAGAAGCTCTTACGGATGCGCGAATAGACGCCAGGATTGTGTTTCTTGAGGTGCTCCCATATCAGCTCTTGCTGCTCGTTGGCATCCTCGCGCCCGTTGAGTTGCAGGAATATCGAGCAGATGGTCATCATCATGGTGAGGTAACCAACCATGTAATCCTTCAGGCGCTCGTCAGTCACACCGTGCTTAAGGTCGTGCGACTCAATCATGATGCGCGTGATAAGGAGTTGCTGGTCGATGCGCGACGCCATGACCTTCTCGTTGACAGACTGCCCCTCCCTGCCGATAAAGTAGCGGTAGAGATCGACGTTGAGATAGTAGATGCTCCTGACACTGGGCAGCGGAACGTAAACAAAGATGTTGTCCACATAAAAGGTGTGCTGCGGCAGCTCAAGCCCGATATCGCGGAGCAGCTGCGTGCGATAGATAACGGCGTGCATGAGCAGGTTCTGCTGCGGTTTGAAGCTGCCTATCTCATCCCAGCCAAAGACCCTGCCTTCTGGTAGCACCCGTTT
>JAITTM010000033.1 GCA_031286975.1 Coriobacteriales bacterium | reverse complement strand
AAAGTCGCATGATTGTAACGAAACCAAAGACGCACGACAAGGGAACGCAACCGTGGCTCCCTCGAAACCCCCCGAGGGAGCCACAGTTGCAAGGGGCGCTGTGCCGTTGAAGCGGCAGCCTGCGCCTGCATACGCTGGCATGTGCCAGCGTTGCGCCAGTGCTCTGGTAGCCTGCGCCAGTGCCCTATGCCTGCTCGGCTGCCATACGGCCAGCCAGGCGACCAAACGCCAGCGCCATCGAGTGACTCGCACCCGCAACGGTAACGGGGTAATCCACAAGAAAACGCCCGCCCTGGGTGTTGCCCGCAACATACAGGCCAGGGATAACGACCTTGTCAGGGTCAAGGGCGCGCAGCTTCTCGTCCACATCGATGCCACCGATAACCACGAGCATGCCCGAATCACCAAAATTCACAGCATAGAAGGGGGCGGTATCCACGGCAAACAGACGCGAGCTCACCTTGCAAAAATCCTCGTCAACGCCTGCGGCCGCCAGCTCGTTATAGCGCGCGATGGTGGTTTGCAGGGCAGCGGCGGGAATCCCGGTTTTCTCCGCAAGTTCTTCTATGCTTGCCGCTTCGATGATCGAGCCTGCCTCGATCTCGCCCTGGAAGTAGCTTTTGGAGGCATAGCCGCCGGCAAAGTGGTTGATGATGTGGTCGTATTCGGCCTCCTGCTCGGCGGGCACGAAATGCGACACGCCACCAAAGCACTGCGGCATGAACTCGAGCTGCTCGGGCCATTTGGCGTCGAAGATCTGCCAGGTGTTGCCGCCGGGCTGACGCTTGATCTGGTTTTGTAGCTCCTGCGCGCCCACGTCCTCATTGGCAAAGCGCACACCATTGACGTTGACCATCAAAAACGGATCGATGCCGATGGAGTTGGTGCCCAAGCTGTGCGTCATCGGGGCGTAGGGGCCCTCCTCCATGACCGCGCCTGCCCAAAGCGCCATCTTCTGGCCGTCGCCGGTGTTCACGGGCTGCCCCTGCGCGTCCATCGTGGAGAAATACGGGCCGTAGCTCAGCGCCTGCGGGCAGTAATACTCCAGCATCTCGCGGTCACTCGACATATCGCCGCAGGTTAGGATCACACCCTTGCTGGCATTGATGCGGAGAAGCCCGCCGTCCTCACCGGTTGCGTAGATGCCCACCACGCGGTCGCCCTCTTTGATGAGCTGCTCACCCTTGGTGTTAAAGAACGCCTGGGCTCCCGCCGCCTGAGCTTGGGCAAAACCCGCGCGCAGAGCGGGGCCGTGGTCGGGCAGCAGGTGCACCATGCCGGGGAAGCAAGGATAATTCTCAGTACGCCAATCGTAGTTTGGGTTGATGGGAAACCGCTCCGGCAGCACGATCATCTCTTTGTCGCCCACGGGATTGCTGTGGTCGTTGGGCAGAAGCTCGAAGTCGACGGTGCTGATATACCAGTCGATGTCCGCGCCGGAGTTGGCGATCCAGTGATTGAGCAGCAGGGCGTTGGGGCGATTGCCCATGACCTTCATCAGCTCATTGACCGCCTCCTGGGTCGCAGGCTGCGGGATACCCAGTTTCTTGTGGATAAGCTCGGAGCCAAAGGCGCCAAACTCACCCGAGCGATAGCCCAGATCGGTACCTTTCTCGATACCGATGACCTTGGCACCCTGCTCAGTGGCCTCACGCAACGCGCTGACGCCAGCCAACCCGAGCCCCACCACGCAGACATCGCAGTCGAGGGTCTGCATCTCCGCGGTGGGCGCTATGGGAGCGGGCGGAGTGAGAAACGAGGGGGTAGCCTGTGCGGTTTCGCCCGCTCCGCCAGTGCTGGAGCTGCCACCGGGAGCAGTGGCTCCCCCGCCATTGGAGGGCGCGCAACCGCTCAGGGCAGCGGCTCCAGCAACCGCAGTCGCCCCAAAAAGCGCCGAGCCTGTCAAGAATGAGCGCCGTGAGATACCACCTGTGCTGTTGTCTTTCATAAAAACCTCCTGTCTATGATTATCCTTCATGTCCACTGTGGAGAAATCATGATAAACCTGCGCCACCCATAACGGACAGTCCAAAAAATCACCCGCAACAGCCCAAAGCCGTGGTATCGTTGCAATCGCCTGTTGCTTGCTCCTACTGCTTGTTGTGCTGCAAACGATTGGCTGTATCGTGAAGAACCGCGGATCGAAAGGGTGCAGGTGGGCAAGCGCATACTCGTCTTTGCAGGCTTCTCGCTGTTCACCCTGACCTTGGTGCTCGGCTACTATTCGAGCTTTGACCTTATCGCCTTCACGGCTGCCCAACCCTCTGAGCGGGTTGCCTTCCATCTGCTGGTCTCGGGCGCCGAGGCGATTGCGCTTTGCTCCCTTGCCATCATATTCAGGCGCGATGACCGCGCCTTCTTTGCGCAGCCCTTGCGCATCGCCGCGCTTATCGCGCTCCTTGCCCTGCTCACGTTTGCGCTGCTAACCTGGTCGCAGCAACTGGCAGGCCCCCTGCCCGCCCTGATTGGTGCCGCCCTTGCCTTTGGCTGCGCCTTGAGCCTTGCCCTTGCGTTTTGGAGCGCGCAGCTCGTCCACCTCTCGTATCGCGGCAGCTACCTGCTCATCATCGGGGCTCATGGCGTGGCGACCGTGTGCGGTGCCGCCTTTCTCGCCTACTCCATTCGCTTCGATGGCATGAGCCTTTTGGCAACGATGCTGCTCTCCTGCCTGTGCATGGCCTTGCTGCCACAGGCCGCGACTACCACGCCCGTCGCCTCTGCCGCCTCTGCCGCCTCTGCCGCCGCTGCCGCCGCTGCAGCTTCTTCCGGGGAGAAGGACGGGCGCCCTCCAGCAAGCGACACGCCCTTCTCCGCAGATTGCTCCGCACAGCCGTCCGCGCAGACCGCCGTACAGCCACCCACACGACCCTCCGTCCGGGAGGCCTTTCCCCTACTGCGCAGCGGCGTGTCGACCGTATGCGTCTTTGCCTTCATCAGCGGCTTGGTTTTGGTGCATACGGGCGGTGCGGTCTCAAACCCCTCAACCCTGCAGGGCTTTATGCTGGCCGCCAGCGCGGCGGTACTGCTCATCATGCTGATTCCGCTGGTGGTGACCCACAAACCCCTTAAGCTCGAGAACAGCTACCGCATCGCCCTGCCTCTCTCCACTTTGGGGTTCATCGTTGTTCCCTTCTTGGTGAGCGGCCTGCCCGCGGGCGTTGCGGGCATCTTGGTAACGACCGGCTACATGCTCACGGGCATCGTGCTGTACTGCACGGTTGCCGAGGCCTCACGCGTCACGCGCGCGCCAGTTCTGCCCCTGCTTGCGGGCTGCGAGGCCTGCGTGCTGCTCTGTTATATCCTCGGCTCCCTGCTCAGCGACCTGCTTGCGCGCGTTGTCTCGGGCAGTTGGGAGAGCGTGGCGATCATCGGGCTGGCGCTGCTGTATCTGGCGCTATTCTTCCTTGTGCCGCGCTCGGTGCGCGGCAGAGGTTACGAGCCGCTGAGCAAAGAGAGCACGTGGCAGCCTCAAGGTGCGGAGAAAGGCGGGCGTGTTGGTGCCAGCTTTGCCACTGCCAATATCGGCTCGCTGGGCGCCACCCACGGCCTGCTTGAGCGCGAGGCCGAAATACTCGCCCTGATGATCGAAGGACGCACGCTCTCGCGCATCGGCGAGGAGCTGGGCTTGTCCACCTCGGGCATCAAATACCACGCGCACAGTTTGTACCGCAAGCTCGGTGTGAGCTCGCGCGACGAGCTGCGATCGTTGGTTGTGGCCACCGGCGATGCGGCTGCCAAGGCTCCCGAGCTTAGCCACTCCAAGCTGGATATGTTGACCCTTCGCGAGCGGGAGGTCGCCCAACTTCTGGCACAGGGCAAAGCCGTCGAAGCCATCGCAGGTGAGCTGGTCATCTCCGCGAATACCGCCAAATCGCACATCCGCACGATCTATTCAAAACTCGACATCCACTCCAAACAAGAACTCATCGACCTTGCAAGAACCCCAAAGAGCGACGGTTGATAAAAGCGCCCGGCCCGTAGTGCCCCGTCAAGCTGCCGAGAAGAACGAGCTTTCAAGATCGTCCCTGTCACGCATATACAAGCTGACCGTCCACGACTTGCACCAAGTTGAGCTAGGAATTGAGCTTTTCCTTTCGTTGGAAACTAAAGCTGGTGGAAAGTCCGCCAGAAACTATAAGGCGATATCAATTAAATATCTCACTCACCCCACCCAACGAAACGGAATCGCTATTTTCTAATTCAGAGTATTCATAGCTTGCAATAAGTCGTCGTATTTGGCTACCGCCTGATACCGAGCCTCAGAGGTGGACATTTCGTTGAATAGTTTGCGGGCACACTTAATCTTGACATCTTCTGCGCCTCGAAGTTCCAATGAATCCATTGTCCCTTTGGTTTCGGCCACAAAAAAGATGTGCTTCACAGTGCCTTCTGCAAAGGCTATTGCCCAGTCAGGGGCATAATTACCTACTGGAGTTGGTATTTGGAACGAACGCGGCAGCTTGGCATAGACAACAACCTCATTGGCGGCATCCAAATCCTCTGCAAATTTATGCTCAATGGATTTAGAGGAAGTGCCGTCCGGGAATACCCAGTCTTGGATGTTCTTCTCGGCTTGATAGGCATTGGAATAACTTGCCGGAGCTTTCTCAGTAAATATGGTTGACTCGTACTCACCGGCAACCGCGTTGTAGGAAATGTCATCAACTACCATCGTCGCCTTTTCGGTAATGATGGCTTTGATGCAGCCGGCGATGAACTCCTCTGGATTCTTTTTGTAGAGAGCAAACTGTTGCGGCGCAATAGCCTCAAGTATTGCGGCGGCACTCCTACGGGTTATAGTAGCGCCCCGAGCAACCTCGCCAACAAGGTCATAGGTTATTGTTGATCCAGACGAAACAGTGAGTGTCTGAGTGGTCGTCTTGACATCAGCAAAATGCTCACCCTCCTCAATGCTCTCGCGTGTGCCGGTTGCTTCCTGTATGCCGCGTGTCATCGTATAGCGCAACTCGCCAACGTTGAGCTGAGTGTTTATGTGTTCTATCGCTTTGCGGCGCAGCTCTTCGTCATCAAAGTGCACCGTGTAGGCATATTTGTGGTTAATACGCCGCCAAAGCTCTTGCCACTCCTTCTTCTTGAAGTTGTCGTTGAGCTTATTCTCAGTGATCTTTGTGACAAGGCCGTTGGACACCAACCCCGTTAGGGAGCTTTCATCAAATATGCTCTTTACCAACTTGTGCACAGCCTCAGCTTTGCCTGCCAAACCTTCTGGCGAATCAGGCAAGGGAGCCAGAATACCCGCTGCGTCATCGGCCTTGTATTGAGGAGTGACCTTGCCCTCTGGTGTGATGTAGCCATTCTGGGCAAGATAGAAATAGATAATCGTAGATTCTTGTTCTGTAAAGGTGAATTCTCGTCCATCTTCAAACACCAGCTTGCGCCCCTTGAAAAATGCGTTGTCAATCACCAATGGGCGCTCCCTAAGCTCGTTAAGGGTCTCGCTTTGTAAACCACTAACGAACCCCTGATAGCTCTCGCTGGCAATGACGGTGAGCACATTGGTATTATGAACGCCACCCTCACCCAAAACCATGCTATCCATACGGTCACCATCTTGATTGACGCACAGACGCATACCACGCCCGACTTCCTGGCGCTTGCCAACAGTATTGTCGGAGTGCTTCAGCGTACAAATCTGAAAGACATTAGGATTGTCCCAACCCTCACGCAAGGCTGAGTGAGAGAATATAAAGCGCGTTGGCTCATCAAAGGACAACAGTCGCTCCTTGTTTTTGAGGATTAGGTCATAGGCTGAAATGTCATCGGAGCTCTCTTGGCCACGCTTAACCGCACTGTCAACTGCTCGACCTTTTTTGTCGATGCTGAAATAGCCTTTGTGAGTATCCGACAGGGGTATACTCTGCAAATGTGCCAAGTAATCACCATTAAAGAGCGTTGGAGTGTCAGCGAGAGCTTGTTCATACTCCTCCTCAAAGATTCGTCCATACTCACCAAGCAGTTCGTTGCCATCCTCATCATATTGCCGGTACTTGGCTACCTCGTCGATAAAGAACAGCGAAAGGCATTTGATGCCATCGCGAAAGAGCTGCTCCTCCTTTTGAAAATGTGAGGCTATGGTCTCGCGTATCTGGATACGCCGCAGAGCTTCATCGGTTGCATCTCCACTGATAACACCCCTGATAAGCTCTGTACCGTTAAGAAAGGTCACGGACCCCGGTGTCTGCTCACTGCCTGGCCTGATCCCATCAGGTGCAATGATGAAATCGTCTCTGTATTGTTCCAATTCGCCAGAAGCAACGTAGATATCATCATCAACATTAAAGCTGGCAATTACCTTCTTGCGCTCGCCAGAGGCAGTTTGTCTCTCAAATTCGATACGTGCTACAGGTGCCTTATTGTGGCTGACCTTGATGTCGTCAAGATACAGATAACTGCTCTGCCCCATGAGGTTCTTAACTTGAAACCCCTTAACTTCAATACGCTTTACCAGTTTTTGGTTATAGGCATCCAAAGAGTCCAAGGCGTAGACAGTATTGTGCTTTTCTTTGTGAGTGGCGGAGAAGTAAAGAGAGAATAACGGGTTGAAGCGTTTAATGCCAGCCTTTGTGGCGGCACCGCCCATCTTTTGCGGCTCGTCCTGGATGATAATAGGGCGGTTAGCGGCAACCACATCAATGGGCATTCTGGAGCCAAAGTCGTCGCGCTCGGAGAAGATAATGCGGGCATCGCCAGAACCTCCTTCTTTGAGCGAGGTATTAAACGCCTGCATATTGATAATCATCACAGATATATCGGTGCTTTCAGAATAATCATCCAACAGATTGAGATTCTTACTGTCGTAGATGAAAAATTTGAGGAGTTTTGTATATTGCTGGTAAAAGTGATCCTTGGTCGATTCCAGCGATTTATAAACACCTTCGCGAATGGCGACCGATGGCACCACAATAATGAACTTTGTCCAACCATAGTGCTTGTTCAGCTCAAACATCGCCTTAGTGTAGACATAGGTCTTTCCCGTACCAGTCTCCATCTCAATATCAAGTTGGCAGGCTCCCACATCTGCGCACAAGGTCGTGGACTCTGGAATTTGATAAATCTCCTGAATTCGGTTGATATTTGCTAATATACTAGCACTTCCCAGCGTAACCGCAGCATTGCCGTAGCCAAATCCAGCGTCATTAATCTGGTCGAACTCGCTGGACACATCTTGCCGATTTCTTAGTAAACCCTTACAACAAATGGTACCACAACTACTTTCTCTCAAGCGTTAGGC
>JAITTM010000182.1 GCA_031286975.1 Coriobacteriales bacterium | reverse complement strand
GAATTAGACATCCATAATTATTGGGATAATCATCGGACGGCGGCGGCATCTATCCCACAGGAGCTTGGATAAAGCCTCGCGCAATGCCCTTGAAAGCCTGTTGGGGTTTGTGCGATGGAGATGCGCAAACTCGGCGATTGTCTTGTTCGCAACCGCAGCAGCATCATCCAGCAGCCCTGGGTCATCGCCTCCGCTGACTCCGCGCATGATGATCTCCGGTTTGCCGGCTGGAGACGAATCCCTGTTGCGTATCAGGCAAACCGCCGTCACGATGCCGTCGCTTGCAAGCGTTTGCCGGTCTTTTAAGACCACGTTGCTGACGTCACCAACGCTGAGCCCGTCAACGTAGACCACGCCGCTTTCAACTGGCTCCCCTGCTTTGATTTGCCCATTTGTCATTACCAGTGTGTCGCCGTTCTCCAGCGTAAAGATGTTTGCGGGCTTAACACCGGCCTCTTGGGCAAGTTTGGCGTGCGCCAAAAGATGCAGAGCCTCGCCGTGTACCGGCATAAAGTGGCGCGGCTTGGCCATACTGATCATCAGCTTCAGCTCCTCGGCACCCGCATGGCCAGAAACGTGCACCAGAGCGCGGCTTTTATCGTAGACATCAGCGCCAACCTTTGATAGACCGTTGATGACGCGCGTTACGGCTTTCTCATTGCCGGGCACCGGTGTGGCCGAGATGATAACAGTGTCTCCGCTCTCAATCGCAACTGTGCGGTGCTCGCCGTTAGCCATACGCGCCAAGGCACTTAGCGGCTCACCTTGCGAGCCCGTGCAAAGGATAATAATGCGTTCCGGCGGAATATCTTTGGCGGCATAGGCATCGATTATGTCGCGCTCATCAACTTTGAGGTAGCCGAGCTCGCGCGCAATCTTTGTGTTTGTGAGCATGGAGCGACCGGTTACAGCGACCTTGCGTCCACTGGCAACCGCGGCATCGCAGATCTGCTGGATGCGATGGATATGACTTGAGAACGAGGCGACGATGACCCGTTTTGACGCATTCGAGATGATCTGGCGCAGAGCCTTGCCCACCTCGGCCTCGGATTTGGTGAAATTGGCATTGGTGGCATTGGTCGAGTCTGAGAGCATGAGGTCGATGCCCGCCTTGGCAAAACGTGAAAGCGCGGCAAAATCGGTATGCACACCGTCGATGGGTGTCTGATCGAGTTTGAAGTCACCGGTATGGAGCACATTACCTGCAGGGGTGCGGATAAAGACTCCCATGGCCGCGGGAATGGAGTGGTTGACGGCAAAGAAATCGCAACCAAACTGCCCCATGGTCACATGACCACCCGCCTGAACTTCCCGGAACTTAGGATTAAGGATGCGATGCTCGGTGAGCTTGCCTTCGATGAAGCCCAAGGTGAGCTTGCTGCTGTAGATGGGCACGCCACTGCCCAGATCCTTGAGCAGGTAGGGCAAGGCACCGGTATGATCCTCGTGTCCATGGGTGATGATGATGGCCCGCAGACGATGGGCGTTCTCGAGCACATAGGTGTAGTCGGGCAGGATGAGGTCGACACCGGGATGATCGTCGTCAGGGAACATGAGGCCGGCGTCAACAAGGATCATGTCGTCGGCGTACTCGAAGACGGTCATGTTCTTGCCGATGCCGTCAAGGCCGCCAAGGGGGATGATCTTCATCGCCTTGGTCTTCTTGCTGACCGGTGTCTGCTTCTGCTTCTGTTTGTGCTGCGCAGCATTGTTCTGCTTGACAGGCGGCCTTGTGCCTCGTTCGGCACCTCGCTCAGCACGATTGAACGATGTCCTCTTATCCAAGGAGCACCTCCGTTTCTGTTCTGACCCAAAGCAGCAACGCAAGCACTGCGCATCAATGATGGCAGGGAAGCCTTACTCTTGCAGGTCTATGTATACGATCCTTCTCCCAAGAACCGATCCGTCCGTATCTGTTGTACGTTTATGTCAGCACCCCAACGGCGCGCATGACCTCAGCCAGGTGCGCACGTTGCTCGGGTGTTGCGTCCACCAAGGGCAGACGCACGCCGCCACAGTCAAAGCCCAGCAGTCTGACCGCCTCTTTGACCAGGATGGGGTTTGCCGTTGCAAACAGCTCCTTCATCAGCGGTTGCAGACGCAGATGCGCCGAGAGCGCACGTGTATGGTCGCCGGCAGCCTGAGCGTCAACGATCTCCTTCATGCGGCCAGGAGCCACATTGCCGATGGTGGATATAACGCCAGCGCCGCCCAGCTCCATGATCGCCAGGGTTTGCTCGTCATCGCCGGAATACACCACAAAACCTTCGGGTGCGCCCTTGATGATCTGCGCTATCTGGTCGAAGTCGCCGCTCGCCTCTTTGACGGCGACGATATTCTCGACATCATGGGCAAGACGCAGGGTGGTCTGAGCCTCCATATTGATGGCGCAACGCCCCGGTATGTTATAGAGAATGACAGGCAGTTCGACGCTTTGCGCGATGCACTTGAAATGTTGGTAAAGCCCCTCTTGGGGAGGCTTGTTGTAATAAGGAACAACCAGCATGATGCCGGCGACACCCAGTTTGCTGACCTCTTGGGCGAACTCCCTCGAATCAGCCGTGCAATTGTCGCCCACATTGGCGAGCACGGGCACGCGATCCCCCACTGCAGCGAGCACTGCCTTGAAGAGCTCGATCTTCTGCGGATAGAAGACGGTTGGCGATTCGCCGGTCGTCCCATTGATGATGAGCGCGTCGGCGCCATTGTCGATCAGGCGGACGGCAAGCTCCTGTGCGCGATCGAGATTGAGGTTAAGTGCGGCATCAAAGGGCGTTATCATCGCCGGTATGAATCTGCCAAAGCGCGGTGCCACTGACATTTGTCGCCATCCTTTCAAGGGAACACTGCTAGCGCTACCAATGTACCAGTCTTTGCTCGGCAGTGGAAATGATTTACAGACCAAACGCACTGTGCAGTGCTCGGGCGGCTGAAAGCATGTCCTTCTCGTCAACCAGAAGCGATATGGTCGCGTGCGAATCCGCTACCTGCAGGATGTCGATTCCTGCCGCCGCGAGCGAGGTGGCAACCTTTGCCATGACGCCGGGCACGCCGTGCATCCCCGAACCCACCAAGGTGACCTTGGCAAGACCGTCACGCAGGGCAACTTTGTAGTCGAGACCCCTTAAGATATCTACCGCCTGGGCTGCAAGGTCTTTTTTTACAGAGAAGACCACGCGGTCGTTCATGGGTGTGAACATATCGATGGAGATGCCAGCATCCGCCATCGCGCGATAGACCGCCGTCTGCGTCTGCATGTGGGCTGTGGCGTCATCTTTCACGTAGGGCAGGCGCACGCGGATACGGGCGATGTCAGCGACGGTTGTGACCGCCGTGGCAATCGCGTCCGGCTTGATGGGCGCGACATGAACCACCTGTGTGCCCTCAGCGGTTGAGAAGGTATTGCGCACCCGCATGTTGACGCCGCTTTGCAAGGCGAGCTCCGCGGCGGGTGCGTGCACTACCTTCGAGCCGTGGGCGGCCATCTGGAAGAGCTCGTCTGCGGTGATGCGCGTGAGGACCTTCGCCTCATCTATAGCGCGGGGGTCAGCAGTGAAGACACCATCGACATCGGTGTAGATGTCAACGAAACTCGCGTCAAGTGCGGCACCGAGGGCACAGGCCGTTGTGTCTGAGCCGCCACGCCCCAGGGTATGGAGCCTGCCCGTCGCATCGACCCCCTGGAATCCGGTAACAACGGGCACGATACCCGCATTGGTAAGCGCGATGATAGGGGCAGTATCGATATCGGTTATCGAGGCGGCACCGTCTATCAGGTTGGTGTGGATGCCGGTGTCAACGCCGCTGAGCGCCTTGGCCGGGATGCCCTGCCCACTTAGATGGGTGGCGACCACCACCGACGAGATGACTTCTCCCACGCTCATGAGAACATCGAGCTCGTGTTTGTCGCAGTGCCTCTGATCCACGAGTGAGAGCAGGGTATCTGTTGCGTAGGGGGCGCCTTTGCGACCCATTGCGGAGACCACCACCACGGGCTTGAGCCCCGCGTTGACCTCAGCACGTACTCGTGTGGCGATGTTGTCTCGTCCCTCCGCACTGGCAACGGAGGTTCCGCCGAACTTCATGACGACGAAGGGACTAGCCGCGCTGGACATCACAGATCCATGAGGTTCTCAAGACCGATGATCAAGCCGGAGCGCTCCCCCACGCTTCTGATGGCCAGCAGCACGCCGGGCATATAGGAGGCTCTGTCGATGGAATCATGGCGCAGGGTCAGGGTCTGACCGGCCGAGCCGAAGATGACCTCCTGATGGGCCACATAACCATCCGAACGCACCGAGTGAACGGGCACGCCTTCGACCGCGTCTCCGCGCGCTCCCTCGTTGCCCGGCAGCTCGGTCTCTTTGCCGGGGGCGGATGAGCGCAGGCCCGCCTGAGCCCGTGCGGCGGCGATGCCCTGTGCTGTCTTGATGGCTGTGCCGCTGGGCGCATCGACCTTATTGTTGTGGTGGAACTCGATGACCTCCGCGTCGGGGAAGTACTTTGCGGCGACCTTGGCGAACTCCATCATGAGAACGGCGCCGGTCGTGAAGTTGGGCGCGACAAAGAGGGTGGTACCCGAGGGAGCCAGGGGGATAAGGGATTCAAGGGTTTGCGCTGTGAGCCCCGTTGTGCCAACCACGCAGTCAATGCCAAGGGACAAAGCCACACGCAGGTTGCCCTCAACGGCACGGGGTAGCGTGAAATCGACCAGTACGTCAGGTCTGGTCTGCTCGATTGCCTGTGCCAGATCGGTGAAGGCAGGCGCAAGGGGTCTGCCGTTGAGCAAAACATCGGGTTGGTCAACATCGCTAAAGCCGGCAACAAGTTCCATATCGGCGGCCTCAGTGACCGCCTTGACGACCTGCGTGCCCATGCGACCCGGAAAACCGCTGACTAAAACTCGGAGCATCGCTGTTTCCTTTCCATGCTGTGAGAGTGGAGGGTTACTGCGTTGAGCAGGTCACACACATCAGAGCAGATAGCCAAAGGCATCTTCGAGTGCCTCTGTTTCAAGCGGGCTGATGATGGCGAGTGTGGGCGTCTGACTGAAGATGCGCTGAGCCACACGCTCGATGTCCTCAAGCGTTACGGCGCGATACCTGCCAAGCAGCTCTTTGGTCGTAAGTATCTCCAGGTCGCTCACAGAGCTCTTGCCCAGGCGGGTCATGTGATTGCGTGTCGATTCCATACTCAAAACAAGCTGCCCGGCAACAAACTCCTTATTGCGCGCAAGCTCATCAGCGTCAAGCCCCGCCTCAAGCACCGTTGCAAGCTCCTGCCTGACAAGCTCCACCACTTCTTCGAGGTTGGACGGCCGCGTGCCCACATAGATGCCAAACTGCGCGGCATTGAGGTAGGGAGACGTGGTGGCAAACACCGCATAGGCAAGCCCGCGTTTCTCCCTGATCTCCTGAAAGAGACGTGAGGACATGCCGCCGCCCAGAGCCGTATCAAGCAGGGCACCGGCAAAGCGGTCATCATCGCCTAAGGGGATACCGGGCATACCGTAGAGCAGATGCGCCTGCTCGACATCGCGTTTCTTTAAAAAGGAGAAGTTCAGGCGGTTATGCTCATCAACCGCACCGCGCGCGTTGCGCTCCCCTGCTCGCAGGGCAGTCAGGTGCTTCTCACACAGAGCAACCACGGCATCGTGGTCGACGTTGCCGCTTGCCACAACGGTGCAATTGCCCGCATGATAATGGCGGGACAGGTAGCCTTGGCAATCATCGTGATTGAACGCCCCTACTATCTCGCGTGTGCCCAAGATGGGCTCACCCAGCTGATGCGAAGGGAAGATCGCCTGCGTAAAGAGGTCGAAGACGTGATCATCGGGGGTATCCTCACTCCGTGCGATCTCCTCGATCACGACCTCACGCTCGGAATCGATGGCGCTCTGCTCAAAGAGCGAGTTGACCACCATGTCACTCAGTATCTCCGTCGCCTTGTCGATATGCTCATCGATGAAGCGGGCGTAGTAGCAGGTGTATTCCTTTGAAGTGAAGGCGTTGAGCTCGGCACCCATGGCATCGAACTCGCGTGAGATGGCCACGGCATCACGGCTAGGCGTGCCCTTGAACATCATGTGCTCCATGAAGTGGGACAGACCCAGTTGTTGCGGCTCTTCATCACGCGAGCCCACGCGGAACCAGATACCTAAAGAAACCGAGCGCACGGCCTCCATGCGCTCGGTTATGACAGTCACACCATTACTCAGAACCGTTGTACGATAGAACACGCAAAATCCTCCTTAACCAAAGAACCGCCAGGGAGGCACCGATTACTTGCAAAACGCGTGAAAATCAAGCAAAGCATGCTTAGCACGTGAGCGGGATCTGAACGTGTTTGGCTGCAATCGATGCCTTTCTAGAACCAGCCTTTGTGGTTGTAGACGTAGATCTGGTCGAACTCCTGCTGTGATTTGGTGAGGTACATAACGCCCTCGATGATGCCGATTATCTCCATGACAATCGTGGCGATACCCAGGGTCACACAGGCACCGATAACGGCGACCAGCAGCATGATAAGACCCTCGTTCTTATAGCCGAGATAGAACTTGTGGATGCCCAGCGAGCCAAGCAGGATAGCGAGGATTCCCGCAACCGTGCGATCCTTGCCGCTGGTCGGGGCATACACAGGTTGCGGTTGTCCGTAGGGAGGCTGCCCGTACTGCGGCTGACCATAGGGTTGCTGTTGGTACTGCCCCTGTGGCGGCTGCTGATACTGCTGGTAGTTGTTATCGTACTGAGGTTGTGGAGCTTGCTGCTGCGCATACTCCGGCTGGGGAGTTTGCGGTTGAGACGCAGCAGAGGGCTGCGCGACAAAGGGCTCGGCTGCAACAGGCTCCGGTACAACCGGGCTGACACCAGCGGGCTCAGCGACGGGCTGCACATCATCGGGTGTAACAGGCTGTGGCGTCTGCGGTTCCTGAAAGTCGTTCATCTCTACTCCTAACATCGTTGATATGTGGCACCATTGTAGCGATTAGCGCTTCTCATTGACAGTACTTCGTAGGCAAACAGTAAGGAAACGCATCAGTACGTTACCTGGAAGGGCAGCAGTCGACCTTAATGCCGTCTACGGGGCTTGCGGTCGCCGCCACTGTTTCTATCGTAGTCCCTGCGGGGCGGGCGATCAGAGAAGCTCTCATGCGACCCGCTGCTGGCAGGTGCATCCGGTCTATCGAGCCGGTCAAGCGAGACCTTGCCGCGCTCGTCGATCTCGATGATCTTGACATGCACTTCGTCCCCGACGTTCAAGACATCCTCGACTTTGCCAACGCGTCCATTAGCCATACGACTGATATGGAGAAGGCCGTCCTTGCCGGGCAGCAGCTCGATAAAGGCACCAAAGGCCTGTATCCCTACGACGGAACCGTAGTATTCCTCCCCTATCTCGGGAACCTTGACGATGGCCTCAATGCGGCGCTTCGCCTCTTCTCCGCCCGTGTCACGCGAGGCGATATAGATGGTTCCATCCTCCTGCACCTCGATGGTGGCGCCGGTGTCCTCCTGCAAACCGCGGATGATCTTGCCGCCGGAACCGATGACATCACGTATCTTATCCACTGGGACCTTGATGGAGATGATGCGGGGGGCGAATTCGCTCAGATCCTCGCGGGGCGTTTGAATGGCGTCGAACATCTTGCCAAGGATAAAGGCGCGACCCTCCTTTGCCTGGGCAAGCGCGGCGGCGAGTATCTCCACCGTCAGGCCCTTGGCCTTGTTGTCCATCTGCAAAGCCGTGATACCGCGCTCGGTGCCGCAGACCTTGAAGTCCATGTCACCCAAGAAGTCTTCAAGGCCCTGGATGTCCGAGAGGATGGCGACGCGCTCGCCCTCCTTGATAAGTCCCATAGCGATGCCGGAGACGGGGCGCTTGATGGGTACACCGGCGTCCATGAGGGCTAGGGTCGAGCCGCAGGTCGATGCCATGGAGGACGAGCCGTTTGACTCGGTGACCTCAGAGACGATGCGGATGGTGTAGGGAAAATCATCCTCGGCAGGCAACACGGGTACGAGTGCGCGCTCGGCCAAATGGCCGTGACCGATCTCGCGACGCTTGGGGGCACCCATACGACCGACCTCGCCGGTGCAGTAGGGCGGAAAGTTGTAGTGATGGATGTAGCGCTTGCCCGGGGCCGGATCGATGGTATCAAGGCGCTGCCACTCGTTGAGCATACCAAGGGTCAGAACACTGAGCACCTGGGTCTGTCCGCGGGTAAACAGGCCGGAGCCATGTGCGCGCGGCAGATAGCCAGGGTTGACGGTGATGGGGCGAATCTCGGTGGCGCTCCGTCCATCGACGCGCTCGCCGCTGTTGAGCACCATCTCGCGCATCGCTTTCTTCTCGAGTGCCTTGAGCTGCGCGGCTATCTCTTTGCCCCAAACAGCACGCTCGTCGTCGCTAAAGGTCGCCTTGACCTCGTCTTTGAGTTCATCGACCTTGGCGATACGGGAGGCCTTGTCGGCATCGCTTAGGGCAGTGGTCATCTGATCGTAGTAAGGGGCAACGCGCTCGGCAACCTCGGCAACCGGCACATCAAGCGGGTAGACCTTGGGCTCTGGGGCGACGCGATCGATGAAACGCTGTTGGATGGCGCAGAACTCGCCGATGACCTTCTGGCCAAAGGTCATCGCGGCTAGCATATCCTCCTCGGATATCTCGTCCGCCCCCGCCTCGACCATGGTGATGCAGTCAGGTGTGCCCGCTAAGGTGAGCTCAAGATCAGAGTTCTCCTCCTCCTGGAAAGTGGGGTTGACGATGAATTCACCCGTATTGCGGTCGCGGCCGATACGCACACCCGCCGCGGGACCGTCAAAGGGCACGCCGCCCACCAGCAACGCTGCGGAAGCGCCCATGATGGAGATGACATCGGGCTGATTGCTCTGGTCGGCAGAAAGCGTGGTCGCAACGATATGCACCTCGTTCTTAAAGCCGTCGGGGAATCCGGGACGTACGGGGCGGTCGATCATGCGTGCCGTAAGGGTGCCTTTATCGGAAGGACGAGACTCGCGTTTGAGGTAACCGCCGGGAATGCGCCCTACAGCATACATGCGCTCGATAAAATCGACCGTCAGAGGAAAGAAGTCGTAATCCTTGCGCTCCTTGGACACAACGGCGGTTACCAGCAGGATAGTATCACCCTGTGTAACAACAACGGCACCAGTCGCCTGCTTGGCGACCTCGCCGGTCGTGAAGGTGTATTCTTTGCCGTACAGTTCGAACGATTCAGTGATCTTTGTCATAGTTTCTCTTTCCTGATACACCAGACACCCCATGTGCCTGATCCTCTTTACTCCCGCTACCACATTCCTTGCAGTAGCAACAGGGAGTGCATAGGCACTCCCTGATAAGCTTTAGACGTTGTCGCGGATTCCCAGCTTTGCAATCAAGGTGCGGTACTCCGTGACATCGCGCTTCTTGATGTACGTCAGCAGGCGACGACGCTTACCAACCAACATCAGCAGACCACGCCTGGTGTGGTGATCCTTCTTGTGTATCTTCAGATGCTCGGTAAGGTCTTTGATGCGTTGCGTGAGAAGGGCAACCTGTACTTCTGCGGAACCTGAATCCTTGGCATCTTTGCCAAATTCAGCGATGATCTCCGCCGTTCTCTCCTTGGTTAAGGGCATGCTTCCACCTTTCTTTTGTGCGCCAGGGGCTGGGATGCGCGTTGGTGGAAACGACGCTCTAAGCTCCAGGCAATCAATACAACCTGCCCATTATAGCCTAAGTTCCCCAAGGATGTGCAAAATTGGGGAGAAAAGCAGAGAAAAGTAGGGAAAAGTAGGGAGAAAACTGGGCCTGTGTAGCCTTACAGGATGGGACGAATGAGCCGTCCCTCCGTCTTATACGCCTGTCACTCTGCCTGAAGGAATCGCTCGCAATCAAAGGACAGGTAAAGACCACCCTATCGTAAAGAAGAGCACGGCGCCCGCAACAGCCGCGGTTGCAATAAAAGCAAGCAGACTCCACGCCCGCAGCGAGTTCTGTTGCTTTCTTTCAATACCGAGCAAGCAGGCGTCGTGACGGTATTTTTTGCGAACGCAGAAGAGCCCCATACAGACATGCAGGGGAATGAGCGGGTACAACGAGAGAACAGGAGGCCAGCCGTGCATAAATCCCGTGATCGTGGCCTTTGCGAAGCTTCCGGTCTGCAAGAACAGCTCAGGCAAAAAGCGCGTGAGCACAACCGTCCAGATGCCCGCCAAAATGTGGATAATGACAAACGTTCTGGCCAATCGCCTCATGTCCTGCGCCGAAAGCATTTGGAGATCAGCCTCGAAAAGCTCTTGCGGCTGCTTTGATGCGCTGTCTTTTTGGATGGGCGTCATTTGAAGTGTCGCCCCCTTGATGCCAGCGCTCGAGCCTTCCGCAGCTTCATAGCGATCACTGCTTTTCACCACATTCCATGAAAAAACAGGCTGCCTATAAATAGACCGGCTGCCAATGACAAAACAAGCAGGAGAAACCCTGCCTCAATACCCAGGATGATTGTGGGGTAGCCACCAACCCCAAGCGTTTTCACTGTTTTGTAGAAACGCTTGTAAGCCACTATGAGGCCGATGAGATAGGGAAAGGGACAGCCAGAGAAAACCACTATGTACAGAATTA
>JAITTM010000177.1 GCA_031286975.1 Coriobacteriales bacterium | reverse complement strand
AACGCCGCACACGCACAGATACCGCTGGGGTATCCAAAGATGCCTCGCTCTGTTCTCAAGCGTATTGCACGCAGCCGGGTTTACCTTTTGGAGGCAGACGCATGATCGATGTCACCTTGCTCATTGGCAGGATACTGCTCATCGCGCTGCTCTTCCTTTTCCTCTTTGCCGTGATGACCACCGGCATCGGACTCGTGCGCGGCCAAGGCAAGAGGAGCGACCACTGGACGGTCGCCGTGCAGGAGGGCCCGCGCGAACTGCGTGGTGTCAAGATCATCGTCAACGGCCCCGTGGTGGTGGGACGCTCGCCCGGAACGGACATCGTGATAGCCGCAGGCTTCGTGTCAGGGCGCCACGCACGGTTCACCCGCGTGGTGGACGACCTGGTTGTCGAAGACCTAGGCTCGACCAACGGCACCCTCGTCAACGGACAACCCATCAGTGGCCCTGTCGTCTTGGGCGAGGGCGACATCGTGGGTATCGGCGAGGTCAGCTTGCGGGTAGGACGTTCATGAACGAGAGCGCTGCCACCGACACCACGCATCTCAGGTACGGTTCACGCACCGACGTGGGCTGTGTGCGTGCGCACAACGAGGACTCCCTCATAGCGCGACCTCCGTTCTTTGCCATCGCCGACGGCATGGGCGGCCACGAGGCAGGCGAGGTCGCCAGCGAGATAGCGGTTGAGACCCTTGCGCGCTACGATCTTAGCAGCGCTGACGTCGCCACCCTCTCGACTGCCATCATCGCCGCCAACAGAGCCATCCTGCGCGGGGCGCGCGAGGGCGTGGGCAGGCAGGGCATGGGCACCACACTCACGGCTGCCATCATCGAAGACGACGATCTTCTCATCGCGCAGGTGGGCGACTCACGTGCCTACCTCCTGCATGGGGGCAGACTCCAGCAGATCACCCACGACCACTCCCTGGTCGAGGAGTTGGTGGCGATGGGCGAGATCACACCCGACGAGGCGCTCACGCACCCCAATCGCTCGGTGATAACCCGCGCGCTGGGCAGCGACTTCGACACCCGCCCCGACTATTACGAGCTGGCCATACAACCCGGCGATCGCCTCATGCTCTGCTCGGATGGGCTCAGCGGCATGGTGGGTATCACCAAGATGGAGCATATCCTCAAAACCAAAGGCGACCCCCAGTTGGCGGCGGATACGCTGGTAGAGGCCGCCAGGGACGCCGGCGGCTACGACAACATCACCACCATCGTGGTGGATGTAGGCAGCAGCAAAAGCCAGCAGCAGCCGCGGCGGCAACGCTTCAAGCTGAGCGTCATCGCCTTTATCCTCGTGTTTGCCATCCTCATCGCCGGAGCGGTGGGCGGCCTGTACTCCTACGCACACAACGCGGCCTTCCTCATCGCGCAGGATGGCTATGTCAACGTCTATCGCGGCCTACCGGGCGAGGTGTTAGGCATCCGCCTGCAGTGGCACGAGTATTCCACGGCGGTCAGGGCAGACGCGCTTGCGCCCACCACCACCCAACGCCTGCAAGAGGGCATCCGGGTAGGCTCGCTTGACGAGGCCAAGGCGCTGGTAGCGCAGTATCAGGAGCAGACCGCGCCCAAGCTACCCGCGCCCGCCACTACCCAGCAACAGTCGGCAAGCAGCCTGCAAGGGGCCAACCTTGAATAGGCGCACCTCAGAGCTGCTTTTATTGCTGGCTGCCTCGGCGGTCATCATCCTCCTGTTCGTTCTTGCCATCTTGAACAGCGGGCAACCCCTTACCCTCCGTACGCTGGCAGTCCCCCTGGGGCTCTTTGTGGCCTTTATCATCTCGCATCTGGCCGTGCGCTGGCTGGCACCCAACGCCGACCCAGCACTGCTGCCACTCGCCTTTGTGCTCAGTGGCATTGGCATCGCCTTTGTGATGCGGCTTGCACCCAGCCTTGCCGAGCGGCAGGTCATCTGGCTCTTTATGGGTATTGGCGCCATGATAGTGGTTCTGCTGCTGGTCAAATCGCTGCGCAGGCTGGGGCAGTACAAATACACCATCATGATCGTGGGTCTGGTGCTGCTGCTGTTGCCCGCACTTATCGGCGTTGAGCGCATGGGCTCCAAGATATGGCTCTCGTTTGCGGGCTTCTCCTTCCAGCCGGGCGAGATCGCCAAAGTGCTCATCGTGCTCTTCCTCGCAGCCTATCTTGCCGATAACCGCGAGATGCTCAGCGCCTCGAAGCGTCGGGTGCTCGGTCTCAATCTGCCCGATTTCAAAACGCTCACCCCCCTGCTCCTCATGTGGGCGGTCAGCCTACTGGTGGTGGTCTTTGAGCGCGATCTGGGCAGCGCTTTGCTGTTCTTTGGCATCTTTTTGGTGATGCTGTATGCCGCCACCGGGCGCAAGATCTATGTGCTGACCGGCGTGGTGTTGGCTGCCGTGGGCGGCGTGGCTGCCTATGCGCTTTTTGACCACGTGCAGACGCGCGTGAGCATCTGGCTCGACCCCTTTGCTGATGCGCAGAATGCCGGCTTTCAGCTGGTGCAGGCCTTCTACTCCCTGGCCGACGGCGACCTCTTTGGTGCGGGTATCGGGCGCGGCCTGCCCACTTTTATCCCCATTGTTGAAAGCGACTTCATCTTTGTGGCAATAGCTGAAGAGATGGGCCTGCTGGGTGCAGCCGCGGTCATCTTGCTGTTCATGCTCTTTGCCGTGCGCGGTCTTACCATCGCGGCACGGGCCCGCTCCGACTTCGACGCCTTCACGGCGGTTGGGCTCACCGCCGCCATCTCGCTGCAGGCATTCGTGATTGTGGGCGGTGTCACCGGTCTTATCCCCCTCACCGGCGTGACCCTGCCCTTTATGAGCCAGGGCGGCTCCTCGTTGCTGGCGAGCTTTATCATCGTGGGGCTCCTGCTGCGTTGCAGCGACAGTGCCACCGGGCTCGATTACGAGTTGCAGGGCACCACCACCATTGACGGCGGCGTGCTGGGACGCGTTGCCCTGGGCAAGCGGCTCACCTTGCTGATCACCCTGTTTGCATTGATCTTTGCCGTGCTGATAGGCAACCTGAGCTACATGATGATGTGGAGAGCCCCCGACATCCGCAACATGGCGTCCAACAACCACACCCTCGCCCACCAGCAAAACGCTCAGCGCGGTGCCATCATCACCGCGGACGGCGTGGTGCTGGCCACGAGCGTCGATGATGGCAACGGCAACTACAGTCGCCAGTACCCCCAGGGCAGCCTGGCGGCGCACCTGGTGGGCTACAGCTCGCAGCAGTTTGCCGCGGCAGGCATCGAGGCCAGCCAACAGGACTCCCTCAAGGGTACCACGCACTTCAGCACCTGGACTGAGGCCATCGACGCGCTGGCGGGCAAATCCGTGCCGGGCAACGACGTGCAGCTCACCCTGAACTCCCAGATACAGCAAGCCGCAGAGGCGGTGCTCGACGGACAGACCGGCGGCGTTGTGGCCCTCGACGCGCAGACCGGCGCCGTATACGCCTGCGCCAGCGCACCCACCTATGACATCAACGAGGTCGAGACCCTGCTCTCCGGCAGCGCTAGCAGCGATGGCGATACCGCTGGCGCTGGCCCCCTGTTCAACCGGGCAACCCAGGGGCTCTACGCCCCCGGCTCCACCTTCAAGATGGTGACGCTCGGTGGCGGGCTTACCGGCGCGGGTGCCACGCTCGACTCGGTCTATGACGCGCCGGGCACCCTTGAGATCGGCAATGCCGACGTCACCAACTTCGGCAAGAACAGCTTTGGCCGGATAAGCCTACTCAACGCCTTTGAGGTCTCGTCAAACACCGTCTTTGGCCAGCTTGCCGAGCAGATGGGCGCCAACACCCTCGTATCAACAGCCGAGCGCTTTGGCTTCAACCACGAGCTGGGGCAGGACTTTGCGCTCAGCACCTCACTCATGCCCGACCCTGCCCAGATGACCGTGTGGGAGACTGCGTGGGCAGGTGCCGGTCAACCGGTGGGCGAGCATTCGAGCCCCGCTGGCCCACAGGCGACCGTCATGCAGATGGCGCTGGTGGGCGGAGCCATCGCCAACAACGGTACCGTGATGAACCCCTATGTGGTCGACAAGATAATCGGCTCCAACGGTGCCGTGCTCAAGACCACCGTTCCTGTGCCCTTTGGTGAGGCAGTCTCGCCCCTGGTGGCAAGCCAGATAGCCACCGCCATGGAGGGCGTGGTCAAGCAGGGTACGGGCGGCGCCGCACAGATAGACGGCTATACGGTGCGCGGCAAGACCGGCACCGCGGAGACCAACGCGACAGTGGATAACTCATGGTTTGTGGGTTACGTCGAGCTGAGCGACGGCCGCAGTGTCGTGGTAGCCGTGGTGCTCGAAAAGGCCCCCGGAGGCGCCGCAGCCCCCAAAGCCCGCCAAGTATTGGAGGCCGCCATTGATGCGCTGGAGTAGTATCTCACCGATATATTCATACCCTGGTGCGTCTAAGCCCCTCCCGCAAGACATTTTGCGTGGAGCGATACAAAGACGCAACACCCCCGTGAGGCCCGTGAGCGCTCTGCATGAACAGCTTGAACAAGCGGGCATAACCACAACCACTTGCCCGCACTTGAGGTATAATCACACCAGTATAGTTGGGAGAAAACCGTGCTGAATAGAGTATTCACAAACAGGTACCGGCTCGTTGAGAAGATAGGCATCGGCGGAATGGCCGAGGTCTACAAGGCGCAGGACGAGGTGCTGGGACGCACCGTAGCCGTCAAGGTGATGCTGCCGCAATACGCGGCAGACCCCACTTTTGCCGCGCGCTTCAAGCAGGAGGCGCAGGCTGCCGCCAACCTGCAGAGCCCCTACATCGTCAACATCTACGACTGGGGCCGCGACGATACCGACAACACCTACTTCATTGTTATGGAGTACGTCCGCGGCACCGACCTCAAGACCGCCGTCGAGCAACGCGGCGCGCTTAATCAGCTCAAGGTAGCAGAGATAGGCTCGCAGATCTGTGCGGCGCTCAGCGTGGCACAT
>JAITTM010000161.1 GCA_031286975.1 Coriobacteriales bacterium | reverse complement strand
GCAGCACCTACGGTCTCGTGTATTTCTCCCATCAGTTTTTGATGGGCTTCGACGAGCTCGTCGCATTCCTTGACGAAGTCAGCAAGCGTCTGCTTGCTTGCTTCAAAGGCAGCCGTCTCTTCGTCCAAGGCCGCCTTTGCCGCCATTGCCTCGTTGCTGAACTCGCCATTGCTTGCAGCAGCATCCTCGTAGGCGCGTGTCAGCTCAACGACTTTGCCCCGGTGCTGCTCTGAGGCTCGTGTCAGCCTCTCCTGTTTTGTTTTTGTGTTGTCCATTACAAAAGCCAGGGTACCGAGAGCGCCAATAAGCAACAGTATGCCCGCGAGCACAACCCCGACGGGATTTGCCGCCATGGCAGCATTCAGGGCGTGCTGTGTGACCGTGGCGATGCGCTGGACGGCAGCAAGCGCGCCGGTGGCTGTCGCGTTTACAGCCTTGGCTGCCGTATCGTTGGCCGTCGCGAGGGCAAGGTAGCCTGTCGCAGCACCGCTGGCAGTTGTCGCCGCTGTGCCTGCCGCGGTCGCAACGGTGACCGCCTTTTGCGCCGCAACCAACCCGCGGTATCCTTCAGTAACATTCTTGGTCATGGTGAGTATTTTCGAGCCGACCAAGGCAATGGGCCCCAAGCCAGCGGCAAGCAGTGCCGCCCCAACAATCAGGTTTCGCTGGCCGTCGTCCATCTCGGCAAAGCCCGTTGCCGCATCCCTCAAGATGCCGATAAAGGGCTCTGCTCCGTCGATCAGGGCGTTGACGGAACCAAGGAGGGGCCCACCCAGTGTCGAGGCGATGTTCGTCATCTTGTTTTGGAGTATGGCCATCTGTGACTCGGTGGTCATGTAGCGCGCCGCGGCCTCGTTGGCCAATGCGGTATTTGATTGCCAGGCATTATTTGCTGTATCCACGCTGCCGCTAAGCAGGTCTGCGGCGTTGCTCATGCGCTTCATGGCATCAGTCTGGCGCAGGCTGGATATGCCGAGCTCGTCAAGCATGAGGTTCATATTGCCGCCTGATGCTGTGGCCTCATCCATACCCTTGAGCAAGGCCTGCAAGGCACCGAGCGCGTTGTCCTGCCAGGCTGCTGCGAATTGGTCCACGCTCATGTTAGCCGTACTCGCCCAGATCAAAAGAGACTCAGAATTCTGCGCGACATCCTTGTCAATCTGACTCATGATGGTGGAGATTGCCGTGCCGCCAGCCTCGGCACCTAGGCCAACGGAGGCAAGCGAGCCAGAGAGCGCCAGTATCTCGGCATCGGTCATGCCCACCTGGGAGCCAGCCCCGGCGATGCGCATGGCAAAGGCCATGATGTCGGGTTCCGTTGTGGCCATGTTGTTGCCAAGCTCAACGATGGTTGAGCCAAAGCGATCGGTGTCGGTCTGTGCCATCTTGGTGATGTTGGCATACTGCGCTATCTGTGTTGCCGCCTCCTCGGCGTTTAAGTTGGTGGCAACGTCCAGATCGGCGATAGTCGATGAGAAGTCAGTCAGGTTCTCTTTCAAGATACCCAGCTGACTGCCCAGCGCCATGATGTCATTGATCTGGTTAGCGCTTACGACCTTGGTCTCGCTCATGTCTTTGGCATCCTGCGCGAGTCTCTCGAACTCGGCTTCGGTGGCCTCGGTGGTCTTGCGCACACCGGCAAATGAGCTCTCAAAGTCAATGGCTGCCTTGATGGAGAAGGCACCAACTGCAAGGATGGGTGCGGTGATGGCAGCTGTCATACCCTTGCCAACGGCTGAGAATGTCTTGGCTGTCACATCAAGGGATTTGGACGTGTAGTCATTGAGCGCCGTTACTGTCTTTTGGTATTCCTTGTCATCCGCAAGGATGTCTATGATTACTTGACCGTCTGCCATGCTTAATCTCCCCAGATTGCCCTTTCACGTGCTTCGATTTCTTCTTTGGTGCGTGCGGGCAGCTCGTACTCCTTCTTCTGCGCTCGGAGGCGACGACGCTCCGCCTCACTTGCACCTTTGGGTATCTCTACTGACCGGATGCCGATGGCCCTCATAGTTGATGACTCGTAGCTGAGACCCTCAAACAGCGCCAAGAAGCGCCACCAGTGCAGTTCTGTGTCAGGATCGGTCAGGTCAATGCGATGCTCCCGCCAGAAGTCCGCGACAAGACGTCGTTGGTCTATGTCCCAATCAAACGTGCGCAAAGTGCCCTTGCGGGGGCGTTTAGTGATGGTCGTATCAAGCACGTCGAGGCGCAAAAAGCTGCGAGCCTCAGTCAGGTATTCCTCGACATGTTCATCCGGCAAAAAGCCGTAGAGATGGTAAAGGAGCCCTTTCACTTTGGCCTCCTGGCCTACTACAGGGTCGTCGACGAGCAGGGATACCTGTAGGCAGTGCCGGAAGTCTGTGTTGATATCAACCGGCACACCGCCCACCACAACGGTGGACGGCAGCCCGTTGACCAATACGTTGATCACTTTGTCGCTCCTACGGCATACCTTCCAAGCGCGGCTTCAAGCTCTGCAAGCTGCTTGTTTTTCGATATCTGCTCCTGGATGTAGGTAAACAGCCTCAGCTCCTCCATGAGGTTGGGGCTGCGATCTGCAAATACCTCAGCTTCTGCCTGCTCGCCGAGCAGCTCGGCAATATAACTGTGTATCTGCTCAGAGATCCAGGGGAGCATCTCGCCGTCGATATCGCTAAGCTTGGTGCCCATCAGTTGCAAGGAGAAATCAAGTACCCGTTGCTGGATGCTTGGGTCTCCCCAATTGACGGAATAGACCTTGCCCTCGATCTCGACCTCGACCGAACTGGCAGATGCGAACCTGAAGCCGCCCATGGCTATCCCTCCGTTGCCGTGAAGACCTTGGTGGTCTCGTTGAAGGTGCCTGCTGTCCAGCCGTTTGAGGTCATCTTGAGCTTGCCTTTGCCCTTAAGGAACTCTCCGGCAGGGCCATCAAGGGGATCCATCGTCAACCCGAAGGCTGCCATCTTGGCGGGGCGAGCCTGCTCGGTTCCCTTCTTCGCCCAGACACGCACGATCGATGTCGGGACGTTCTTGTCGTCCTCGTGGGCGACAAGCCATTCCTGGAAGGCCTGGTTTTCGAAAATGTCGACATCCATAGCGATGCCATACTTCGAGCTGGTATCGTATTCGGGCTGAACCTCGCGATCCTTGTACGACGGCGAATAGGTGCTGTACTCGCGGCTGGGGTCAAACGCAGTGTCCTCGGTCACGTTGGCAAAGTTCGGTGTGGGAGAGGCTCCACCGGCTGTGTCCGAGATATCGATGTAGTACTGGATGTCGTACGTGTAGATTGGTGTTACGGTTCCGTCAGGCATGATTTCGTCCTTTCTTGTACTTGAGGGTGAAGGTCACTTGTTGATCGTCATAGGCTTCATCGCTGCTGACCTTCGCAGGCAGCGTGTCCTGGGTGATACCTAGCAAAGCTATGCTTGCTCCAAGAGCAAGCGGAAGTTTCTCGACCTGACCGGCAAGGGTTTTGAGTACCTGCTCGGCATCCAGGCGCGAGGCGTTATCCTCAGCCTGTTGGCGCAGATAGAGAGCAAAGCGGTAGTTACCGATATAACCTCCACTCTTAAAGCGCCGCTCCACCGGGGTGCCTGTCAATGTCTGCATTGAAAGCATGGGCAGTCCCTTGGTGGGCAGGTGGTCGAACTCGACCTTCAGCTCTGTAAGGCTTCGGATGCCTGCCAGCACCTTGCTTGAAATCAAAGCCTCGTCAGTCATCTTGCGGCCTCCGCTTTCGCTATCTGCATCCATTTGCCGAGGTTGGCGGCTCTGGACGCCTCGAACCACTGCATGACCGTTCCTGGGCATGTCTTGCCTGGCAGTCCGTAGTACTGTGCCCGGGCGTACGGCACGTTTGCACTGCCGTAGACCAGCTGCCCTGCCTCGGGCGCGCTTTCAATCTCGGCACTGCTCCTTAGTGCACCTGTGACATAGGGGACATACGGCTTGGTGTCCTCTCGCGCCGCAAGGGTGACCATGGTTGTTGCTCTGCGAGCCACATCAGCGCCTTTGGCGATTGCCGGTGCCATATCGATGCGCCCCACCTTGGCGGTAATCATTTTCCTGACACCTCCCAGTGATGGATTGCGCCGCAGCCGACACTCAGCTCGTCGATTGTGGTGATGTGGTGGGCATCCTCGGGCGGGGTCGTGTCCTCGGCGCGACCCTTGATGATCCGATCACCGGCGGCAAACGTCACGCCAGATCTAAACGGGATGATCACCAAGCCGGTATCCAGTGAGCCGTCGCCGTAAGCCAGCCGCCTGGAGCCCTGTACGCCCTCAAAGCGCACCTCACTTAAGACTGTACGGCTCCATGTGGTGTTGTCGCCCGCCGCGACCTTGGTCCAAATCGTTGCGGTATGCGGATACATGCGACTCACAGCCACTGCCCCCGCTTCAGGATGTGTCGGTTGCCCAGGTACCTAAGCACCTGGGCTTCCGACGTCAGCGAAAACGCCTTCTGGTTGAAGGTCTCAGAGGTCTTGCCAGCCGAGTAGGAGATGATGCGCTTGTCAGGGTTTGCAACAATTTCAACAATCGCACAGACGGCCATTTTGCAGGCTTGTATGTGCTCGCTCAGATCAGCGTTCGGCCATAGTCGGAACTCAACTTCTGCCACCGCATCGCAAAGCGCGGCGTCGAAGTCTGACTCCGATACCTTGCCGTGATAGATGTCGGCATAAAAGTCGTAGTCCGGCGTTATGTCGGCCGTGTTGATCATCTAAAGCCCTTGAGCCTTTTTGATGACCGTGAGGATGTCCTCTTTCTTGGTTGCTGCACCTAAGCTGATGCCGCCCAGGTCAGCAAAGTCTCTGAGCTCAGCGAGCGTCAGCTCGTCAAGTGGCTTGTCCACCACAGGTGCTGTGGAGGCAGGGGGAGTAGCGGGTGGTGCTACGGGCTTGTCCACTACAGGTGCTGTGGGAGCTGTCTTCGCTACGCTTGCTACACCACCACTCTTCTTGGTGATGTCCTCTCGCAATCCTACAATCCTCATGGATCCTCCTAAGCTTTGGCGTGCAAGTAAAGGCCGCTGGTCTTGAGCTCCTGCACATCAGCGATGCCATAGGTGCGGTAGCCGTACTTCCAGGCATCAGCCGTCTGGTTTGCGTCGGCTGAGATGAACTTGGGCTTGACATGCTTGAGTGCTTGGAGCACCGCAGGCTTGTGGATGACCTCGAAGTTGATGTTCTTGCCTGCGACAACGTCTTGGGCAGCCACTGTCTTGACAAAACCACCGGCCTTCTCGGCGGTTGACACACCATCAAGGAGGGTGACGGCAGTGCAGAAGCGAGCCTGTGGCACCTCGACCACAGAGGCGAACTCAGAGAGCACCTCACGGGACTTGGTGGTGTCCATGTCGTGGATGGGCTTGTACAGCGACGGTGTGATGAACAGATAGCGCTCGTTTGAGGGAACCTCCGCCTCATCAAGCGTTGTCTGAGCCGTGCGCAGAGCTGCAAGTACATCAGCAGGGGCTGCCAATGTCGCGGAGACCTTGGTGCCAGCCAAGGCGGCATAGGAGGCGAAGCGCACAGCGTCGAGCTCGGGGGCGACCTTGGTGCGGATGAATTCCCCAGCAAGGTTCATGAGGAGCAGGCGGGCGCTTTCCTCGTCGTCCATCTCGTCGACCGTGAACATACGACCGCGCTCATAGTCAGGGGCGTGGAGCTCCCACGTTAGCGAGACGTCGCCAACAGGGTAGCCGTTGGAGCGGCTGTAGTCGCCCAAGCCATCCATCGTAAGCTTGGCGAGCTTGAAGTTCTTGTCCTGCGCCATCCACTTGAGCAGGTTGTTGCCGGTGTCGAGACCGGCGGACTTTGCAGATGCCTGATAGACCTCATCAAGTACTGCAATCCAGTTGTCGATAAGCGTGATAGAGTTTGCCATCACTTACTCCTTTTTCTCGGGCGGCAATCCAGCCGCCGCTCTGTAGGTCGCGCGCTCCGTCGCTGCTGGATCCGCAGGCCCAGCGCTGGGGGCGGCCGTGCTGATGGTGGGAACCTTCGAGAACAGATAGGGGTACTGCTTGGCCAGATCCTCGACCTTAAGTCCCTCAACAACGTCACCATTGAGCTTTATGCCCGTGATGTCGATGAGTGCTTGCGTGGCCTTGGTGTTCACGCAGCCCGCCTTGATGAGCTCGGCATCGATGCTGCGCTCAAGCAGCTTAGCTTCATAGTCTTTCTGAATAGCCGCCTTGGCAGCCTCCACATCCTCAAGCGTCTTTGCGGCAGCGAGCCTGTCCTGAGCGTCCTTGAGCTGTGTCTTGGTTGTCTCAAGCTCCCCTTTGACCCGCTCGTACGCCTGGCTCACATCAGGCTCACCTTTCGCCTTTGGCGGTTCAGGTGCTGCTGGAGGTGTTGCGGGCGGTTCGGGTGTCGGTGGTGCACCTGCTGGTACTGCTGGAGGTGTTGCTGCTGTCTGGTCGTCTGCCATGCCTGTTCCCTTCCTAGAGTTTTGTTCGAGCTTCTCTGCCCGATGTAGGGGAGCGATGCGCTGCTCCAGGCGAAGTGGCAGATGCGCCCTGCCAAGCGATGCGTGCCATGGTAAGCCGACCGTAACTAGACCCCGAGAAGGCCACGAAAAAGCCCTCCGAAAAGGGCTTGAAAATAGTTGGGGTTTCATTGGGGAAAACTGTTTGGGCAGGAGGGAGTGCCTAACTAGGGCAAAGAAAAAGCCCCTCGAAAGGGGCTAGAAGAGCAAGACAGGTGGAGGAAGTGCTATGCAGCTACAGTGCGCGTCTCAGCTTTTCTTTTCTGAGCGGCTCGCTCTGCTTTTTCGATAGCCTCTCGCTCAATGACAGGAAGAGCGCAAAACTTAAACAGCGCACGCTCGTCATAGCTTCCGTAGTCATCAAGCATGCCCATATCGCCGAACCTGCTCGCACGATCAAGCAGTACCGAAAAATCATTTTTCACAATAGCCACCTCCTAAAAGCAATCAATCTTAACTTCTTCAAATAGTCAAGGGATAGTATAGCAGATTTCTTTTCCGAGTTTCCGGCTTCGATAAAACGGCTATAGGTTTCTGCGTGGTGATACCGCTGGAAGCTGTTGCTGACCCTGTCGATGCAATACAAGTCCCCGTTGTGCCCAATTGCCAAACTTTTTGAATACCCATGTCCTTTCACTGATGCGATGTCGTGATATGAAGGCGGATAGCTATTCGGGTGATTGTGCAGCGCAACCAGCTCATCACCTGCAGTTTGAGCTCTAACGATTCGGCGCTTCAAATCTTCGGTGTACCTTGCGGATCCGGCTTCCGTCGCGTTGGTTGATCGCCCTACGACCACATGCTTTGTGCGGTTGATAATGACCAAGTCTTCAAAATCTGTGTTGTTGCGGTGCTCGAGAATGCGCAGGGATTCACTGTGCAAAAGGGCATTCAGCTTACTATCGTCAGTAATCGCGTCAAACGCTTTGCGGAACTCAGGAGACTTAACCCTCGTCCAGTTCACTGCGTTAAGCGTGTCGCCCATTCCTCCCATCCTTTCAGCAGACATAGTGCGTCGATGTAGTCTAGCACTTCTCAGACCCCTCGGCTGCGCCCCTATCCCATACGCTTTCTCGCGCCTGGGCTCGCGAACCAGGTTGTACTTCTCGGTATGAGCCTTAAGCTGGCGCTGCTTCTTGCCGAGCTCAAGGCGAAACTGGGTGGGGTCGGCACCTGTCAGCTCGGCGTTGTGGACGGCGCGCTTCTTGTCGCGTATGGCACGCTCATAGCCGCGCTGTTTTTGCACTTGCCGGTAGCGCTCCTCAGAGGTCATGCCGTCCCTCTTCTCAGGCACGGCGGGTAGCTCGGTGATGCCGGGGTAGTACGGGCCAAAGGAGTGACGGCAATTGACTCCTAAAAGCCCCGCTACATCTCCGTATTCGGTCGCCCGGTAGAAGTTGGGATACGTCACACCGCCTTGCGCCTTAGGCCCCGTCAGGCTGTATGCCTTTCCCTGCCAGACCTCGTGCTCTGGCCGTGCCCCAAAGTGTGCCGATGTGAACACCAGGTCGTGTGCGAACTCATCCATGTAGCCCATGGTGATGCGCCCGGATGCCTGCCCGGCCTGCGAGATAACGTGGCGGCGGATGGCTGCATCTATCGAGGTATGAACACCGCTCTTGTACTCGATGAAGCGCAGACCCTCCTCAGAAAGCCGCCTGACGGCGCGCTTAATGATTGCGTCTTGGGTTTCAAGCCCATGGTTTTTGGAGGTTACAGCTTCGCCTGCCACCTCATACCAGAGCCTCTCGGCATCCTGGACAAATTTGATGTTCTGCCGCGCGATGATGGACTGTACGCCTTCCACCGTCTGGGCTGATACCCGTTTGAACAGCTGCGTGGCGCTTGGAGTGGCCACAGAGCCATACAGAGACCTCAAGGGAATCAGATCATTGGCCGCAGAGAGCGCCTGAGCCTCCTGGATGGCCGCTTTAACCTCGTTTGCTATCGGAGTGCGGGTTTCAAGCAAAAGCTGCTGGAGCGCCTCGTGGTTGGCTTGAGCGAGTTGCTCGATATCGCGCCAGTCGGCTGCGGTGAGCTGGCCGCCTTGGATAAGCGAGGATACCAGTCGCTCGTTGACACCGGAGACAAGCGTCTCCTCGGTGCCGCCAACGATATTGCGTGCCAGCTCCTCGAACTCCTCAGGGGATATCACTCCTCATCCGCAAGCGTTTCCCCTTGCGCCTCCGCAAACCGCTCCTTGGCGGTTGTATCGTCTAGCGCCTCCCACTTGGCTATATAGCGCCAGCCTGCCAGGAGCCCCGCGCTAACATCCTCGCGATCGCGCTGGCGCACCACGCTGTCGTCCTCGATGATATTGTCGCCGAACACCACAGACACCCTGCCCGTGATATCGGGCAGGCTTGTACCCTGGAAGGTGTTTGCCAGCTGGCAGGCAGCCGTGCAGATGGTCTCGATTGCGGGGAGGATGGATTGCTCGTGCTTCTTGGCGCTGCGCAACAGCTCGGCACTGTCGGCCGAGACCTCGGTGGCGGTCTTGGGCTGGACGGTTGCGCGGTCATCCAGCGAGTAGAAGGACTTGCCAAGGCCGCTGCGGCGGCCAAGCAACTCAAGTCCCGTCTTGATGGCCATACGGTTGTCTGCAATCCGCAGGTCAGGGTTGTACTCGAACACAGGGTTATTACTCTCACCGATGCGAGTGTTCTCGAACTTGACGAAGTACTGCTGCATCTCCTCGCGAGGGATGATGTAGTTGCCTTTGGTGTCGCTTTCGAGCATGTCTATGGGCAAAAACACCATCTTTTGGCCGGTGTAGATGTCGCGGTTCATGTTGTCAACGGCCATGTCAACCAACTGCACGGCGCCAAGCGCGCGATCAAAGACCGAGACACCAAACGGCGAGTTCTCCCAGTAGGTGTTGTCGATGCCGGGGCGCAGCAGCGCAAAAGGGGGCGTGGTGATGCGAGTATCGACCATGGCGGCTATCCCGGGGCGCTCCACCTGCTCGTCGCCATCGAAGATGGCGGTGTTGATCTCGTAGGTTCCGCTGTCACTGAGACGGTAGACCTGTACCTGCTTAAGCTCCTTTCCGCGCATGGTGGTCGACGAGGTGAACATGCACTCGGTGCATTCGTCCTCGTCGAAGGTAAGCGGTGTGATGTTGCGAGCGTCGAAGCGTTGCAATGCAATCTTTGCCGATGGATTTGCGGTACCGTCAATGTTGATGTCTTTGAGCTTAAGCGCCCAGGCAGCGGTGCCCAGTGCCATACAGCGCTCGATAGCACGATTGCCCATGCCTTCGATAAAACGACTTGTTGCCAGCCACTCTTCAAGCCATGCCTGGGCGGCATCAAGCCCTGTGCCCTCACAGCCGATCTCTGTCTTCTCATTGAACAGGAGGCTTGCCCAGTCTTCTGCGACCATCTTGGCCGGATGAATTGAGATGCGTTCGACCTTAAAGCGCTTCTTGCCGCTTTTGTGCTGCGATTTGTAGAAGTCAGCCGTCGCCGTAAGCCAGCTCCACCAGGTGTCAACCTGCTTGTTCATGGGGTGCTCGTCTACGTTCTCATAGCCGAGATTTGCCAGCCACTGCATATGTCCAGACATCACGTCTCCTTTGTGTTGCCGATAAGTTCTGCTACCGCGTAGCGCACCTCATCGATGGCGTGGTTGTCCTTGTCGGGATAACCCTTGAAGCGCCCCTTTTCGTCCTCTTCGGCGCGATAGCCGATGAATTCTTGGTAGTGAAGTGGCGCTCTCTTGCGGTCAATGACGATGGCTCGCCGTTGCTGGAGCCACTTTACCCCCTGCGTAACTGACCCCGGCCATTTGGACGCTCCAATGGCCTTGATACCGAATGCGTTGTAGTCAGCAATGCTCTTCTGCTCGGCGATGTCGCACAGCACCCGATTCTCCGGCAGGTTCTTCAAAAACTCGTATTCGCCCTCCGTGTTAGGAACAGGCGTCTTGAGGTGCTCCTTGACGATCGCCGCGGTGTCCTCATTGCGAACACCGACGTTGTACTCCTCGTCAAAGATGTAGAGGATCTTCTTCTTGCGGTCGTAGGCAACGCGACCAAATACCCAGGGGTCGCGTTGGAATCCCCAGTCGATGCCGTTGCGTATCCACTTGAAGCCCGCGATCTCCTCGTCGGTGATGCTGCGTTCCCTGACATTTTCAAAAACGCGCCCCGCAGGCCCCACAGCGATGCCCAAATACTCGTTCTCATACGCCTTGGGATTGATCTCCTTGAGCTCTTCTGCCTTCTCATAAAACACAGGCCCCAACCACTCGCGTGGAGCCTCAAGATAGGTTGAGTGATGGTGCAGTACGCGCTCAGATGCGCACTCATCGATGCGCTTGACCTCGAGGTTCGCCCACTGGTTCTCGTCAGGTGGGGGGTTAAAGGTCTTAAGCGACAAGAAGTACTCGGCGCGCATCAGTGTCTGCTCCACACTGCGCACGGCCTCGGGGCTGTCTTGCTGGTCGTATTCCTCCCACCAAAGAATCTTGATCTTGTCCTTGGGGTCAGGCAGCGTGATGGACTTGAGCTTCTCGGGCTCATCCACGCCGTAAAACAGGATTTTCTGCCCGGTAGGATTGAAGGTTATCTCCATGGGCGAGACGGTATCGGAGAACAGCGCAGTAAGCCCCAGCACGCTGATTGCCCACTTGCACGAGGCAAGCACCGAACGGCGGAGCGTGTTGGCCACACGGCGCGTGCAGACGGCAAAGGCATGGCGATCGCGCAGCAGTGCCAGGATGACGCTGATGGATGCCAGCGAGGACTTGAGCGAGCCGCGCCCGCCGGTGAAGATGAACTCGGGATAGTTGCGATTGACGATGGCGCGGTGCACGTCGATGAAGTTTGCGCTGATCGCCGCTGCGGTGTCGATGAGGGGCAACAGGTTACCGTCGGTGTCCTGCTTGACCTCTGGCAAGGCGAGCAGGCGGTCGGCAGTCTTGATGAATGCGTCGAGTGCATCCTTGTTGATGACCTTGCCTTCCGTCAGCTGCTGCTGCTCCTTGACGGCAGCATAGGCAAGGGAATTGGCGTCAGCCATGCGGTTGATGATGTCAACACGGTTCAAGGCGGCCTTAGTGAGATTCTCGGTGCGAGACTTCTCCAGCCTTGCTGAAACCTTGCTGGTTTTCTCAAGCCGACAGGCAGCCGCGTCAACCGCTGAATCCTTCCACTTCCGCGACTTCGGGTAGGCAACGCGATACGCCTCCCGCTGGGTTTTCCCCTCCATGCGGGCGGCCACGTAAAGCATCTGGCCTTGTGTGAGTTCTTTTGTCATGTGCGCATAATCGCGCATCCATAACTAGCCCAGACGCTCGTCGCCCTCGTTTTAGCCCTTTGGTCTGGTTCCGTTTGCCTCGCGCAGACGGTAAAGCTTCGCCCGCTTTGCGCCGTATTCTCGCTGCAAGGCTCTGAGCTTGAGACGGTTTTCTTCCGCCTGAGCCTTGCGCAAGGCATCTTTGGTGTGGCGAGACGGCGAGCTGCTCATGAGCAGCTGGCAGCGCTCCT
>JAITTM010000157.1 GCA_031286975.1 Coriobacteriales bacterium | reverse complement strand
TTCGGATTTGTATTCGACTACGCATTTCTAGAGGTCATTGATCAAGTTGGGCATCTGCTTGATTTTGCCCGCGTATAACGCTATGGTTGCCAAACTGTCACCCCTGGATTCGCTTAGTTCTTTTCATTCCCTGTAGGGGAATTCATTTTCTTACGCAGAAACTGCGCCCTCGTAGATATGCTGCCATATTTCGGGGAATCTTGCAACTCAGCACCCAAAAAGCTGTGAGTTCGACAAACAGATTGTTTTAGTGCATACTGAACACATGAAAAATGAATTCAGAGAACTCGGCTTATCCGAGAAAATGCAGCAGGTAATCACGGATCTTGGCTACAAAACCCCGACTCCTGTACAAGAGCAGAGTATCCCTCTCATCCTTGCGGGGCGTGATGTGGGAGCCGCTGCCCAGACAGGCACTGGCAAAACGGCGGCTTTCACGCTCCCCATCATGGACAAGTTGGGGCACCGAAGCAAGAAGAGCAAAGGACCCCTTTGCCTTATCGTTACGCCCACGCGCGAGCTCGCCCAACAGATCGACCGCGTGGCCACCACGGTGGGCAAACGGACGAATCACAAGGTGCTCACCGTTGTGGGCGGCGTGGGCTATGGTCCCCAGACTGACGCGCTCCAGCGCGGCATCGACATCCTGGTTGCCACGCCAGGGCGTCTGCTTGACCTGATCGACCGCAAGCTCCTACGCTTAAGCGAGGTTGAGGTTCTGGTGCTCGACGAGGCCGACCGTATGCTCGACATGGGCTTCTGGCCGGCAGTCAGGCGCATTACCGCCCTGGTTACCAACAGAAAGCAGACCTTGCTCTTCTCCGCGACACTTTCTGCACAGGTGCTCACCACGGCAAAGCCGCTGCTGAGAAACCCCGAGTTCGTGGAGATCTCGCGCGCTGGCACCACAGCAGACACCGTTAACCAGGTTATCATGCCAGTCGACCACGCGCAGAAGCCTGACTTGCTCTGCGAGGTGCTCAAGGCCAAAGGTTGCAGTCGTGTCATCGTGTTCACGCGCACCAAGAGCCGTGCCGACTCCTGCGCAAAGCGCCTCAACAAGCTGGGCTTTGCCACACAGGCGATTCATGCCGACCGTTCACAGAGCCAACGCGAACGCGCCCTGATCGACTTTAAGAAGGGCAAGATCGACATCCTCGTTGCCACCGACGTGCTGGCGCGCGGCATCGATGTAAGCGACGTGAGCCATGTGTTCAACTACGATGTGCCCACTAATCCCGAGGATTATATCCACCGCATCGGGCGAACCGGGCGTGCCGGTGAGAGCGGACAGGCCATCACCTTTGTGGGCCCCGATGAGCTTTCGAGCCTGCGCGAGATCGAGCAACTGCTCAACATGGTGATTCCCACCTACGACCTCGAGGGTTTTGCGTATCGCGAAACCCGCATCGTGCCCTCCCCCAGCCGCAGTGCCAAAAAGAAGCAGGCACCCGTATTCAGTGGTCGCCGCAGGGGCGGCGGCAGATACGGTCGACGCTGACCTTCTCCGCAACTCGATCATGCAAGACCCGTGCTGCTTGCGGGTCTTTTTTGTGCGTTGCGTGCGGTGCAGTGGTATCATGCAAAGACGAATGGTATCCAACCCAGAGCAAGGGGGAAGCAGCATGAAAGTCCTGTTGATCAACGGAAGTCCCCATGAGAAGAAGTGCACCTATACGGCTTTGCAGTCCGCGCAGAAGGGGCTTGAGGCCAATGGGGTTGCAGCCGAGTTCTTCTGGATCGGCACAGAGCCCATCAAGCCCTGCGTCGCCTGCGGTGCCTGTGACACGACCCAGCGCTGCGCCTTTGGTGCCGATGATGGGATCAACACACTCATCGAGAAGCTGCAGGAGGTCGACGGCGTGATCGTGGCATCGCCGGTCTATTATGCCGGCATCAACGGCTCGCTCAAAAGCGTACTCGATCGCGCATGGTTTGCGGCGAGCAGTACCTACGCGTTCAAGCCCGCTGCCTCTATCGTGAGCGCGCGGCGGGGCGGCACCACGGTGTCGCTTGACCAGATCAACAAGTACTTTCTCGTCAGTCAGATGCCAGTAGTGAGCTCGCTTTATTGGCCGATGGTGCATGGGCAGACCGCAGAGCAGGTCCTGCAGGATACGGAGGGCGTGCAGGTTGCCTACCAACTGGGTGCCAACATGGCTTGGCTGCTCAAATCCATCCAGGCCGGCAAGCAGGCCGGTATTGTACCGGTGCCACTTGAGAACCGTGCCTGGACCAACTTCATACGGTGACGGTGGGGGTGGTGGTGGTGGCGAGGCTGTAAGGCGCATATAAACCGAGACCTATAACCCAAACCCCCCGTTTGATGTCTGTTGATACGGGGGGTGTTCTTTTACGCTACGCAGGAGGTGAGGGCATCGACATTGCGGGCAGACCTTCCCTTATCCGCACTAAAGATGCCAGCGGGCGTGTGAGATGAGGCGGGGCTATGCGGTTTCCCAAAAAACGTATCATTGTAAGCCTCGCTGTTGGCTTGGTGCTTGGCTTAGCGGCTGCCTACGGCTGTGCGCCGCAGCAAACCGACTCCGCAGAAAACGCGGCGGCACAAGAGGCGGCCCCCTTGACCATAGCGTGGTCCCTTGAGTCTGATTGCGGCATCTGCCACACAACACAGGCGAGCTCCATGGAAGACGACACTGCCACCGCCGGTATGCACAGGACTGCTGTCGATGCCCAACTTACCTGCGTCTTTTGTCATACCGACGAGGCGGGCATGGCCGGTGTTCATGAGGATGTCGAGGTAGAGCCGGATGTAAGGGCTTTTCTCAAAAGAACCGAGGTTCCTTCAGAGAGCTGTACCGCCTCCGGCTGCCATGACACCGACGAGGCTGCTCGCAGAGAGGCCACCGCCACACTTACCACCTTTACCGACTCAAAGGGCACTGTGATA
>JAITTM010000154.1 GCA_031286975.1 Coriobacteriales bacterium | reverse complement strand
GAGCAGCAGTAAGCATCAGGGGATACTGACGGAGCTGCTCTTTGGTATCGGTTTCGCATACGGCACATGCCGCTGTGGGTCTGGCGGCCTTAGAGGGAACGGAGAATCATGCAGTTTGTTGATCTGGGAAGACAATTCGAGCAAATCGAGCAAGACGTGCGGCGCAATATCGATGCCGTTTTGAGCTCCCAGCACTACATCATGGGCGCGCAGGTCGCCCAGCTCGAGGAGAAGCTGGCGGCTTTCAGCGGCGCGCCCTATGCGCTGGGTTGCTCGAACGGCACCGACGCGCTGGTTCTGCTCCTGATGGCATTGGGGGTTGGTCCGGGCGACGCGGTGTTTGTTCCCACCTTCACGTTCTTCTCCACAGCTGAATGTGTTTCGACCGTGGGCGCGACACCGGTCTTTGTCGATGTGGATGCCGATACCTTCAACATCGATGTGGTGTCGCTCAAGGCAGCGATTGCCGCAACCCTTGCCCAAGGAGCGCTACGCCCGCGCGGCATTATCCCGGTTGACCTCTTTGGGCTTCCGGCGGATTATGACGCGATTCGAGTTGTCGCTGATGAGCAGGGACTCTTTGTGCTCGAAGACGCCGCTCAGGGTCTGGGCGGAGAATACCACGGCAAACGGGCGGGTTCTCTGGGTGATGTGGCGGCGACCTCGTTCTTCCCGGCCAAGCCCCTCGGCTGCTATGGTGACGGGGGAGCAGTCTTTGTCAAGGACGCGAAGATGGCAGAGCTCTGCAAGTCGATCCGTATCCATGGCCAGGGCACCGACCGCTATGATAACGTGCGGCTGGGCATGAACGGGCGACTCGACACCCTACAAGCTGCCGTCCTTCTTGCCAAGCTTAAGGTCTTTGAAGGCGAGATTGCCGCTCGCAACAGGATTGCCGCGCTTTATACGCAGGCATTGGAGGCGTTCATCAAGGTACCGCGCGTTCCCGAGGGATATCGATCGGTGTGGGCTCAGTATACGCTAACCGCAAAAGACGAGGGGCAGCGGGATACAATCGTCGCCCAGCTTAAGGAGAAGGGCATTCCAGTGATGATCTATTATCCCACGCCCCTGCATCGCGCCACCGCCTATGCCTCGCTCGGGTATGCACCGGGCTCTCTTTTGGTGAGTGAGCGCCTGGCAAAAACGGTGTTCAGCATCCCCATGCACCCGTATCTGCGCACAGACGAGATCGAGATGATAACCGCAGCCGTTAAAGAAGCAATCAGATGAGAGTCGATTTCTCACTACCCGACATCAGCGAGCTTGAGATACAGGCGGTCAGCGATGCCCTGCGATCCGGCTGGATCACCACGGGGCCCAAGACCAAGCAATTCGAGTGCGAGATCGCCACATGGTGCGGCACCAGTCGTGCGGTCAGTTTCAATTCTGCCACGGCGGCGCTTGAGATGTGCCTGCGTGCGCTGGGTGTAGGGCCAGGCGACGAGGTCATCACCTCCGCGTACACCTACACCGCCTCATGCAGCGTCATCTATCATGTGGGTGCCACGCCGGTGCTGGTTGACACAGCTCCCGGCTCCTATCAGATGGATCTTGATGCTTTGGCAGAGGCCATCACCAGCAGAACCAAGGTCGTCATCCCCGTGGATATCGCCGGCGTGATGTGCGACTATGGCGCGTTGTTTGACGCGCTCAAGGCCGTTAAAGGGCGGTTTTCTCCGCAGCCTGGTACGCTGCAGGAGCTCTTTGATCGCGTGATCGTGCTTGCGGACGGCGCTCACTCCTTTGGCGCCTCGTATCAGGGCAGGCCGTCAGGTTCGGTTGCTGACTTCACGGCGTTCTCGTTTCATGCGGTCAAGAGCCTGACCACCGCCGAGGGGGGGGCGCTTGCCTGGCGCGACCGGGCGGGGCTTGACAACGAGGCACTCTACCGGCAGTTCATGCTGCTTTCGCTGCACGGCCAGAACAAGGACGCGCTCGCAAAGACCGCCTTGGGCTCTTGGGAGTATGACATCGTCGCGCCGTATTACAAATGCAACATGACCGATGTGGCCGCGGCGCTGGGCCTGGCGCAGTTGGAGCGCTATCCGCGCCTGCTGGCTCGTCGTCGGGAGCTGCTCGAGCGCTATGCCGCCGCCCTTATCTCCGATAACATCGAGCTCATAGAGCACTATACGGAGCAGAGCAGCTCGAGCGGGCATCTCTGCCTGGTGCGCCTGCTGGGCAAAAGCCTCGCTTTTCGCAATCGCCTCATCGAGCGGATGGCCGCGCGCGAGATCGCCTGCAACGTGCACTACAAACCGCTGCCTTTGCACACGGCCTACCGCGAGCGCGGCTTTGACATCGCGCGGTTCCCGCATGCCTATGATCAGTACGCTAACGAGGTCACGCTGCCCCTCCATACGCTTTTATCCGACGAGGCGCTACAATATGTGATCGACGCGTTTGGGCAATCGTATGGGGAGTGTGTGCAATCCGGTGTATAAGCGAGGTATCAAGCGACTGCTCGACCTGTTGTTGGGGCTTGTCGCCTTGCCATTTTTGCTACTTGAGCTCATCGTGGTCGCTCCGCTGATCTATCGTGAGGATAAGGGCCCGGTGTTCTATAACGCGCAGCGCATCGGGCAGGGCGAAAGACCGTTTTTGATGTACAAGCTGCGCAGCATGCGCGTGAATGCCCCTGATCTCAAGATGGCTGACGGCTCGACTTATAACGGCTCCGATGATCCACGGCTCACCAGAATCGGGGCATTTTTGCGCAAGACGAGCCTTGATGAGCTGCCGCAGGTGCTCAACATACTCAAGGGGGACATGAGCTTCATCGGGCCGCGCCCCGACCTTGCCGAGGAGGTCGCACTCTATGAGGGCGATGAGGGGCGCAAGCTCCTGGTAAAGCCGGGAATCTCCGGTTATGCGCAGGTCTGTGGGCGCAACGCGATACCTTGGCATGGGCGCCTGGCGCTGGACGTGCACTACGTCGAGCACCAAAGCTTCTTGCTCGATGTGCAGATATTCTTTAGAACCTTTGGCACGGTATTCGCCCAAAAAGGCGTCTTTGTCGAAGACGCAACTGAGGTAAACGCCACAGCAGCGGACACGCAAGTGGACACGCAACCAGGAGCACAGGCGAAAGCAGAGAAGAGCGACACATGAGGAACATCTGGATATTCAGCGTCTTCTCCGCGCCGCCAGAGCATGAGATGCGCTATCGCACCTCCAAGATGGCACAGGAGTTCGTGAAGGGTGGCGACAAGGTCACCATCTTCGCCTCAAGTGCCATCCATAATACCGAGACCAACCTGATCGACGACAAGAGCACCTCATACATCGTTGAGAACTTCAGCGGCATCGACTACGTTTTTGTGCGCTGCTCCAGCTACAAGACCAATGGTGCTGACCGTATCCACAGCCTTATCGAGTTCTATTTTGGGCTTCGCAGGGTGATCAGGCATTTTGACGCACCGGATTGCATCATCGCCGAGTCACCCTATCCCACCGTGCCGCATTCGGGCATCATCGCGGCGCGCAAGTTCAACGTGCCCTGCATCACCGAGATACGCGACCTGTGGCCCGAGTCCATCGTCTCCTATCAGGGCTACTCGCGCAAGAGCCCCGTGATCATCGCCCTCCTGATGCTCGAGAAGTGGATATACACACACTCGAGCGCTGTGGTATTCACCATGCCGGGTGGCTGGGACTACATCAAGGATCGTGGTTGGGATAAGCGCATCAAGCGCAAGAACATCTTTCACATCAATAACGGCGTCGATCTTGAAAGCTTTGACTTCAACAAGCGATTCGAGGTCTATCCCGATGCCGATCTGGACAACCCTGCCGTGTTCAAGGTCGTGTATTGCGGCTCCATCAGGACGGTCAACGACCTCAAGCTCCTGGTCGATGCGGCAAAACTGCTGCAGGAGCGCAGCGAGATCCCCTTTCACTTCATACTCTTTGGCGATGGCGACCAAAAGCCGATACTGGAAGCCTACTGTGTTGAGCAGGGCATAAGCAACGTCAGCTTCAAAGGTTTTGTCGAGAAGCGCTTCATCCCCTCCATCGTGACGCGTGCTGACGCCAACTTCATCTCGGTGGTGGCCTCCACCCTGGGGCGCTATGGCAACAGCTGGAACAAACTGTTCGAGTATCTGGCCGCAGGCAAGCCGGTGCTCTCCAACTGCAAGAACAACTACGACCTGATAGAGACCTACAACCTGGGTGCGGTCTCGCCTACACAGGATAGCGAGAGTATCGCGCAAACCGTGCTCAATGTTGCCCAGCAAACGCCCCAGGAGCGTGAGGAGATAGGGCAACGAGCCCGAAAACTCTCCTATGAGTACGACTTTCCCCAACTTGCCCAGCAGCTCAAGGACATCATCAGGGTGCAGTATGGCAGCGACGATCCTGTTTCGCTCGTATCGCTGTGCGTGATCGCCTACAACGAAGAAGCCTCCTTGCACGTGCTTCTCACCGCCATCAGATCACAGGACTACCCGCACGAGAAGATCGAGATCATCTTAGTCGACAGTGCTTCAACAGATGCAACGCTGGCGATGATGGAGCGGTTTGCGACGGAGGAGAGCTCCTTCAAGCGCGTAACCGTGCTCAATAACCCTCGACGCTTCCTGCCCAACGGTTGGAACGTCGCCATCAAGGGGAGCAGCGGCGACGTATTGCTGCGCGTGGATGCGCACGCCGTTATCCCCCCGGATTTTGTGAGCAAGAACATTGCCACCTTAGAGGCGGGGGAGGACGTATGCGGGGGCTTTAGACCAACGGCTCTGCAACGCTCAACGCCCTG
>JAITTM010000038.1 GCA_031286975.1 Coriobacteriales bacterium | reverse complement strand
AGTCCCGGTGGCTCCGGCTCGGGCTCGGGCTCGGGCTCCGGCTCTGGCTCCGGTGGCCTGGTGCCAACCGGGGATACCCCGCTGCCGGTGTGGCTTGCCATCATCTTGGCAAGCGCGGGTCTCGTGTGCCTGTGTGCCTGGTGGCAGAGGCGCGGCGTGCGCAGGCGAAAAGAGGGGCGCTCGTAGGATAGACGGTATCTAGGGCGGGGTCACCCCGTTGCTCAGCGGTGGGCAACGGGGTGGCGTGCGCAGGCGGGGCACCGATAAACCCGAGGTGCCTTAATCCATCTGGGCGATGTGGGTGATTATCTCTGCGGTTTTGTCGATGCCAAAGCTTGAGCTTGAGAGGGCTACGTGGTAGTTGCTTGCGTTGCCCCAGCGCTTCTCGGTGTATTGCTCATAAAAGGACGCGCGATTCTTGTCGATCTTCTTGATGCGCGCCACGGCTTCGTGCTCACCCAGATTGTTGCGGCGCATGACGCGCTCGACGCGTGAGTCCCAGTTGGCATGCACAAAGACGTTCAGGATGTCGGGGTACTCCTGCAAGAAGTAATCGGCGCTGTGCCCGATGATCACGCAGGGGCCTCCGTCCGCAATCTGCTTGATGGTGCGTGATTGCACCAAAAACAGACGGTCGGCAAAAGGCAGCGTGTCCTCATCTTTGCCCTGCGCGGGGTTGGCATACGAGAGCAGGCTTGAGAGCTTGCCCATGATGCCCTCACCCTGCTTGTTGACGAGCTCGATATCGATGTCGCCCTGTTTGGCGATCTGCCTGATGAGCTCCTTGTCATAATAGGCATAGCCCAGTTGGGTCGCGACTTTCTCGCCGATCTCGCGTCCCCCACTTCCGTATTGACGGCCGATGGTGATTATCTGTTTGGTCATAGACGCTCCGATGTGCTGTTCTTGCAGTGCCACGATTACTCAGTGCCCTCCGCAAACCCCGCTTTGCTTTGGAGGCTGCTTGTACTGTACCATATCAGCATGGATTCGCAACACGCTTTGGACACAAAAGATGCTTCGTGCAAAACAGATGGCGACCTGCGGCAGCAGGCGGTAGCCTCGCCGCTCCTGACGCGGCGCAGCTTTCTTGCGGGCTTGCTGGGGGCGGGTGCCGCAGCCGTCACGGGTGTTGCCCTCACTGCCACGGGTTGCTCCCCGGGGCCCACAAACGAACTCGAGTCCATTGTCTCGCAAGGGGCTCAAGACGCCACCATCGAGACGCTGAACGTGCCCACAGAAAACGTGCTGACCAGCGACGACTTTCAAAAGATTCCCGTTGCGGATGTCCTCACGCTGCAAAGGACCTTCGATCTGCCCGCGGGTTGCCTGCTGTACCAGAGCTGCCCCAGCTTTATCACCGCATTGGTGCCTGGCGAGAAGGGCGGCGCTTTGATCAGGCTGGGATTCGTCAACCTGGAGACCGGCACCTTGACCATCGCGTTGCAACAGGCGCTGGGGCATGACACCGGCTCCGTGATCTATGACGCGCGCGCCAGCGAGACCGCGCTTATCTGGGTTGAGAGCGACTTTGCCACAGGCAGCTGGCAGGTCTACCTCGCCGCACTGGAGGGCATTCCCTCGGCAGAAAACGACCTTGCCCAGCTCGCCCAGCTCGTTGACGAGGGCGACCAAGACTACGAGCCACCCCTGCTGTGCGTCAGCGGCAGCAAGGCCTACTGGACCGTCATGCCCGACCCCAACGGTCCGGCGAGCACGGCGGACTCTTACCTCAAGGCAGCCACGGTTTTCTCCGCAACAGAGATCTCTGAGGTATCAACTGTCCACACTTCGCATGGTCGTATGATTACCAACCCGCAGGCGACCTCAGGCATCGTGACCTTTGTGCCGCGCGTTGATACCAGCGGCATCTATTATCAGATAACCGCGCTTAAGGTTGAGGACGACACACGCGTTGCCGTAAGCATCCTGCCGCAATCCATGCGGGTGAGCGACGCGGTCTATATGGGCGACGGCTTTACGTTTTGCACCGAGAACAACTACGATTACGCCGCTGGCCTGCGATATTTTGGCACCTACGAGCAGCTGGCCGACGGGCGTTACCTGCATGTGGGCCGCATGCCCACCAGTGCTGCCGTGCGCTGGAACGGCTACCTGGTGGTCAAATCGACGCATAACGTCATCGGTCTGGATGCGGCAACCGGGCAGTATTTTGTGATCGACACCCCGCAGAACTGCGTCGATTATGGTGACATCCTGGTGCATTGCGGTGTGCAGGACAAGATTATCGTATACACCACGGTTGCAAACGTGCTTGACAGCGAGGCCCAAAGCGAAACGACGGCAACCACCCGGGTGCGTATATTTGCCGCCATATCTGCAGAACCTGTGGATAATAGTTAATCCTGTCCTTGTATGCAAACTTGGGGTAAGATGGTAGACGACCATTTTGGCATCCAAAAAGGGGGACGTTTATGAGCAACGATACGCGCCGAATCTTGCTGGTTGAAGATGAGAAGGCTATTCGTGATGCGGTTGCGGCGTATCTCGAGCGTGAGAATTACTGGGTGACCGCTGCTGCCGACGGACAGGAGGCGCTTGAGGAGTTCTCGCGCCACAATTTTGGCTTGGTCATTTTAGATCTCATGCTGCCGCGTGTGTCCGGTGAGCGCGTGTGCCGTGCCATCCGTGACAGCTCGGATACCCCCATCATCATGCTTACCGCCAAGGGTGAGGTCGAGGATCGCATCATCGGCCTGGAGCTGGGTGCAGACGACTACCTGGTCAAGCCTTTCTCCCCACGCGAACTGGTTGCCCGTGTGCGTGCCTTGCTCCGTCGTGCCCACGTGTCCGACGAGCCTCAGCGCGAGGTGCTTGAGTTTGGCAAGCTGACCATCGATGTCTCGGGCCACAAGGTGCTGGTCAACGGTATCGAGGTCGATCTGACCGCCAGCGAGTTCAAGCTGCTTACCACTTTGAGCCGCTACCCGGGGCGCGTCTATTCACGCATGGAGCTTGTGGAGAAGGTCTTGGGCTACGATTTTGAGGGCTATGAGCGAACCATTGACAGCCACGTCAAGAACCTCCGCGCCAAGATAGGCGACGATCCGCGTGACCCCCGATGGCTGTATACCGTGCATGGCGTGGGCTATCGATTTGAAGATCCAGCCGTCAAGGAATAGTTCGTGGCGCCTCCCTCAAAGACGAGAGCAAAAAAACAACCAATCGGCGGCAGACTTCGCTACGCCGCGCGCCTCACCATAACCTTTGCGCTGATCGCCATCATGACCTCCCTTATCGCGGCCAGCATGCTGATAATACTCTGGAACCAGCAGTTTCTCAGCTACTCGCACGAGAGGGTCGAGGAGATCGCGCGCTCGGCCGCAGAGACCACGGGGCAGCGCTATGAGATATTCGGCGACTGGATCCCTGATACGGTGGCGGCGCTGCCAAGCATCAGCGTCATCGCCAAGGGAACCAGCATCAAGGTGGTCTCGTCTGTGGGAATGGTGGTCTACAACAACTCGCCGGTGCAACAGACCGAAATGCCCTTGGCAACACCGCAAACCCCGGAAACCGTCACCGTGCCCGTCCTGGCTTACGGCGAGCAGGTGGGGACGATCTCCGTCACGCCGCTTGAGAGCACCTATCTCAGCGAAACCGACATCCGTTTCAGGCTGAACGCGTATCAGGGGATCATAATCGCGGCAGTCGTTGCCGTTATCCTTGCTACCATCGTGGGTCTGCTGTTTGCCCGCGGGCTGGTTTCTCCCATCGACCAGATAACCGAGACCGTCAATGACATCAAAGAGGGCAAACTTGCTGCCCGTACCGAGGTCAGGGGTTCGGACGAGATCGCGGTGTTGGCGCGAACCCTCAACGAGATGGCGGATTCCATCGAGGAGGTGCGCAAGTTCGAGCGGCAGCTGACCACGGACGTGGCGCACGAGTTGCGCACGCCGCTCATGGCTATGCAGGCCACCATAGAGGCCATCATCGACGGCGTGTTGCCAGCGGATCAAACCAGGCTCGCGACGATCGACTCCGAGGTCGTTCGTTTGGGACGGCTGGTCGACGCATTGCTCCGCCTTTCTCGGCTGGAGAACCGCAATGTTGAGTTCAAGGAGGAGGAGATCAACCTGGGCGAGCTGATTGCCGGGTTGGTGCTCTCGCACGAGAAGCTGATCGAGGATTCCGAGCTTTCCATCGAGTTCAAGGCGGATGCCAAGGTCATCGTCTTTGGCGATGCCGACCTGCTGCGCCAAGCCACGGCGAATCTCATCTCCAATGCGGTTCGTTATACCTCGGCAGGCGGGAAGATCAATGTGGAGGTGCGGCGTGGCCAGATCATGGCGCAGATAATCGTTGCCGACACCGGTATGGGCATCAGCGAGGAGGACATCAAAAACGTGTTCTCGCGTTTTTGGCGTGCCGACGCGGGGCGCAACCGTGAGAGTGGCGGTTTGGGCGTGGGCCTTGCCGTGGTCAAAGAGATCGCGGATCGTCATAATGGTTGGGTCAATGTTGAGAGCATACTTGGCAGGGGCACGGTATTCACCATCTATGTGCCGCTTTTTAACGAGACCATGCGCCGCCAACGCGCCCGGGCTGCCAAGGCAAAGTGATGCCGCGGTATCCATTTAACTGAAGCGCGCGACGCAACGAGGCGTTTTGCGTGCAGTGAACCATCGAGCAAGGGAGAACCACATGGCACTAAGCGATAGCATCACACCCGACGCGCAAGGCAAGGTGCGCGACCTCTACGACCTGGGCGACTCCCTGCTGTTTGTGGCGTCCGATCGCATCTCCGCTTTTGACTTCGTGCTTGCCGACACCATCCCCTATAAAGGCGAGGTGCTCACGCGACTCTCGCTCTTCTGGTTTGAGCTGCTGCGCGACATCACGCCCAACCACCTGATTGCCACCGATGTTGCCAGCCTGCCCCCTCGCTTTGCCCCCTTTGCGAGCGAGCTTGCGGGGCGTTTTATGCTGGTGAGAAAGGCGCAGATGTTTCCTGTCGAGTGCATCGTGCGCGGTTATCTGGCTGGCAGCGGCCTCAAGGAGTATCAGGCGCAGGGCACCGTCTGTGGCATCGCGTTGCCAGCTGGCCTGGTGGACGCAAGCAAGCTGGAGCAGCCCCTTTACACGCCCTCGACCAAGGCCGAGCTGGGCGAGCACGACGAGAACGTGAGCTTTGAGGCAACGGTCGAGCTGGTGGGTGCCACCCACGCTGCCGCCCTGCGCGAGCGCGCCATCGCCGTATACAGCGCGGCGCGCGACTATGCGGCGGGGCGCGGCATCATCATCGCGGATACCAAGTTCGAGTTTGGGCTCATCGACGGGCAGATCGTGCTGGCAGACGAGGTGCTCACGCCTGATTCGTCCCGCTTCTGGCCGGCCAGTGAGTATGTGCCCGGCGCCAGTCAACCCAGCTTTGACAAGCAGTTCGTGCGCGACTGGTTGGCCGCCAACTGGGACATGCAAGGCACGCCCCCGCGCCTGCCCGCAGACGTGATAGCAGCGACCTCCGCCAAATACCTCCAAGCCTACGAGCTTTTAACCGGGGAGAAGTTCGTGTCCCTCGCGGGGTAAGCACACCCGTGCTCAGGATACGTGCCCAGCGCGTGGGCGAGGGCAAAATTCGAAGCGTAGAACCCAATAAATTCGAAGCGTATATTGACGAAGACGCTCGTTATCGATATTGTTATGGCATGACGTATTCTTCAAGAATCATAGATGCTCAAATCAAGGAATACCTCGACGGTCTGGCTGCAATCGCAATCGTCGGGGCGAAGGGCGTGGGAAAAACATCGACTGCAAAACGGAATGCCAATACGGTGCTGGAATTGGACGTAAGCGAGGCGGCGCGGGCATTTGCAAGCAGCAGAGAGAGCATGGCATCCCTCAAGGATACACCGGTGCTTATCGATGAGTGGTCGCGCGCGCCACAGTCATGGGATGTGGTCAGGCGACTGGTGGATGATGATCGTGCGCCTGGCCATTTCATTCTCACTGGTAGCGCTTCACAGACAGATGCGAATATTCACAGCGGAGCCGGGCGGATTGTCCAACTAAAAATGCGACCTCTCAGTATCCAGGAGCGTATCGGTTTTCAGGCAAAGGTACGTTTGTCAGATTTACTGGACGAGAGCCTTGATGTCAATCTGTATGAAAGCTGCCAGGCAACTATGCCTGACTATGCAGAGGAGATATGCCTGTCCGGGTTTCCGGGCATACATGAACTGTCCCAAAGATTCGCCAGAGTGCAACTTGATGGTTATATCGAGGACATCATCCAAAAGGAGTTTCCAGAGCAAGGTCTCAAGGTTCGCAAGCCGCATGTGCTCAAGGCTTGGCTGAAGGCATATGCAGCCGCTACGGCTTCAACAACATCGTACAAAAAGATACTTGTGGCATCCACTGCTGGCGAGGATCAAAAGCCAGCTTCCAGCACCACCTTGGTCTATCGTGACGTGCTTGATATGCTGTATTTGACCGATCGCGTCGATCCTTGGCTTCCAACAGATAATCACTTCACTACGTTGGGAAAATCCCCAAAGCACTATCTTGTTGACCCTGGACTTGCAGCTCGTATTCTTGGGTTGGATGTAGACGGGCTTATCAAAGATGCAATTGAACCCCTTGGCCCTCAGCGAAAGACATCGATATTCGGCAGATTGTTCGAGAGTTTGGCAGCGAGTTCATTGAAGGTCTATTGCCAGCACAACGAAGCCGACCTGTTCCACCTGCGCACGCCAATGGGAGACCACGAGGTGGATTTTATCGTCATACAAGGCAACACCGTGATAGGTATCGAAGTCAAACTCTCGCACGAGGTATCTCAGGCAGATGTCAGCCAGCTTCACTGGCTTCAAACAAAACTGGCAAGTCACAAGAAGCTGATAAAAGTTGTGATAAACACAGGGGCGTATGCCTATCGACGCGAGGATGGTGTCTTTGTGGTTCCTCTCGGCATCCTTGGTGCCTGAGAAGAGAGGGCAGGATCGCTGCAAAAGGTTGCAAGCGCCTGGCTGACGGGCAATCGCGATTCGCCCCTGCTCCGTTTTGTGCGCAGAGCACCGAGTGCTTGTAGTATAGTAATCCTATAAAAATCTAAGGAGTGTG
>JAITTM010000023.1 GCA_031286975.1 Coriobacteriales bacterium | reverse complement strand
ATGTGGATGTCACCCTCGGCATGAGCCTTGGCGTGAGCCTCGGGCAGGACACTCATCTGGTAGTACTGCTTGGCGGTCTCGCTGCCATATTTGAGCATAGTGCCCATGGCGGTGTCGGCATCGATGTTGGCATTCTCGCGCATGACATCTGATTCAGATGATTTGGAGAAGGTTATCTCGCCGATCTTGAGCATGAGCTTGCTGTTGGCCTCACGCGACTGAGCGCGTCTCTGGCGATAGAGGATGTAGGACTTGGAGGTCTGCACAAAGCCGTTCTCTGCCAGCACGACCTCGACGAGATCCTGCACGCCCTCGACGGTGGGGACGCCCTCGATAGCGCCATCCTCGAGCTTCTGCAGCACCTGCTTGGCCAGTTTGTCAGCGACCGAACGATCCTTCATGGCACCTGATGCGTTGAAGGCCTTCTCGATAGCGTCTGATATCTTCTCGAGTTCGAAGTTGACAGCTCTGCCGTCCCGTTTGATGATACTTGCGACCATTTTGGGCACCTTTCCTTCTGCGTTTGAAGCGCGTTAACTGATTTTGCGGGTTCACGTACTGCCCGTGGTTACTGCGTATGTGTCCAAAACCACAAGAGCTCTGAACTGTTTTACGTTTTCCACAGGTAGGCCACAGGTTTTTAGCAAAATACCCACAACATGTTGTGCTTGCCTCGAACTTGTAGCATACATATAGTAGACGTAGCAGCCCGTAATAGCAAGAATAGAGTTGTGATGATTACTTGGATTTTCTGTTAAGAATGGGTTTTGAGGGCCAGCAGTTTGATCGATTAAAACTCCTGTCAGCAGTGATTTCGCAGGAACTGCCGCGTATATGTTACTAAGCAAAAGCTCTTTGCCTCTTCACAATTCAGGGGGGACGAAAATGACACCGCAAGCAAACGGGAATCAGGGACGGATATCGAGCGGTAGCTATTCTGGGGTCGGCGGCAGAGGGGCTCCTGTGGAGCTTCTGTGAGAAGGTGCCGACTGATCGTGGCGCCTTTCTGGAATGCAAGAGGGCTATAATTGCCTGAACGCTATGAAAGGGGATCAGGATGAAGACACTACCTGCAAAACGATTGCTGTTGGCGCTTTTGATGCTTGCGTCTTTGGCGCTGCTACCCGGCTGTGGAAAAGATGCCGCTCCGGCAGAGGATCTGCCCGCAGACGAGGTGTCAGAAACCGCGCCCGGCACCGAACCTGAGACCGAACAAGCACCCACAGCTGATGCCCCGCTCATAATAGACGAGGGCGCTGACCCAGGCTCCATCGTCAGTGTGGCGGATCAGCTTGAGGAGATCTATGGGGCAATCAGCGTTCACCTGGGCGGGAGAGCTGACTTCGAGATAACTGCCGACCCGCTCAGCGATGGGGAGTGGTACGCCATCCCCATACGCTCACTGGCGGCCAACGACACTGGGACCCCCGCTGATGTGGTCTTGCGCAGGGTAGACGGCACCCTTACCGTTGTCTCGCTCGGTACCGGCATCAGCGCCGAGCAGTACGCCGAACTGGGCGTCCCCGATTCTCTCATCCAAAGAATCCTGAACGGCGGCCTGCACTGACGCTTTGCGCCCCACACTATCCCTGCACTATCCCCGCACTAGTGGCGGCGAGCCTTTCTTCGGACACAGAAGCACAGCAGACCCCCGCTGCCTAAGATGATGGCAAGGCACAGAGGCAGCAGGCTGTCTCCGGTTTGCGGGGAGACGGAGGGGTTGGTGGGGTTGGGGGGGTTGGTGGGGTTGGTGGGCCTTGCGGGATCCGCGCTCCGCTGGATGATAAGCTCACTGATACCTGTGCCCTGTGCGGAGAAGACCGCATCCTTGCAAAATCCACAACTCGCGGCTTTGCTTGATTGCCAAAACGCAACTTTTGCTGTCAGGGTGCGGTGGTGTTCCTGCTATCCTCGACTCTCTTCAGTGCGTTTGGAATATCCCTGACACCATGTAATACACGATGAATTTCAATGCTGCCGTCGGCTTCATTAACATGATAGAAGACAAGATACGCATCAAGCACGATTCTGCGATAGAAGGGATCTTCTGGATAAGCCTCCCAAAGATACGGCAACTGGCTTAAATCAGCAATCAGCGTTTCCATCCTATCAAGCAGCTTACCTGCTGCTACTGGCGAAAAACTACTTACGTGTTCTGCAATAGCAAGAATATCGCGGTTTGCAATGGGTAAGTACTTAATTCGATACTGCATAACGCTCTCTTGCTGCCTGCCATACCTCATTATGATCCAACCACTGTGTCTTTGGGTCGGATGCCTCAATTTTAGCTTGTGCCAGTTCTTCGGCAATATAGCGCTGATGAAGAAAGTTCTCGTACGCTCTGAATTCCTCAATGCCGATAAGCACGGCTTCATCGCGGCCATTATTGGTGATGATAACCTGGTCGTGCTGCTCTTTTACGAGCTGTACCACCTCAGCGTAATTGTTTCTCAAGTCGCGCGACGGTCTTGCATGTGTATGGTACATGAGTGCTCCTATCAATCGATGAGTGAAGTGTATCATGATTGTGATACAGATGGAACACGCCCCGTCCCACTGTGAGCCGCTCCAGACAAGCGTTTACGCAAAGACTTCCTGGGCGATGGCGCGGTAGGAGTCGAGGCGGCGGCGGTCAATGCTGCCTTGGCTGAGCGCGTCTGCCAGGGCGCAGCCAGGCTCGGCGGTGTGGGTGCAATCGCGGTAGCGGCACGCCGCGGCATGTGTCACGATCTCGGGAAAGGCGCGCTTGAGCCCCAAAGCGGCCTCATACAGCCCCACGCTGCGCATGCCAGGCGCGTCGATGAGCGCTCCCCCGCTGGGCAAGAACACCATCTTGCGTGCCACCGTGGTGTGACGCCCCGCGCGGTCTTTGGCGCGGACAGCACCAGTTGTCAGCAGCTCAGAACCCAACAGCGCGTTGATGAGCGTCGACTTGCCCACGCCGGATTTGCCCAGCAACACACCGGTAGCACCCACAGTCGCCCCAGCAGTCGCTGCCGGGAGCGATTCCGCGCCATCCGGCATCGTGTCGCGTGGCGCGCCGTGCGGCGGAGCGGTGGAGCTCTCCTTTGCCGTAGCGTCTGCGGCAAGCAGCCTGCGCACACGCTTTAGGCCGATGCCAGTCACCGCAGACTCCACGATGACCTCATGACCGGCGGCAACGCCCTGGGCTGCCGCGACATCGGCCTCCAAGTGATGCGCGAGATCGGCCTTGGTGAGCACCACAGCGACCTCCGCGCCACTCTGGCAGGCCAGCACCAACTGACGCTCAAGATAGTCGAGGTTAAGGGGGCGATTGCCTAGGCTCTGCACCACAAAGACGATATCGACATTGGCTGCCAGGATCTGCTCTTCATATTTGCCGGAGCCTTCATGTTTGGACTGGATCAGCACCTTGCGCGCCAGCACAGTATGCCGCTCGTTGATGGCCGCGATAAGCGGGATGTCCTGCCCCGGCGGAAACTCGAGCTCGACCACGTCGCCCACAGCAGCGCGCAGCGGCACATTCTTGACCAGGACGATGCTGTGCTGGGCGCGCAGCTCGCCTTGTGCCGTACGCACCAGAGGGTAGCCCCTGTCGAGCGAGACCACGCGACCTTGTGCAGTGGGGCAGACATCGAGCGGCGGCGGGGCGGCGGTCTTCTCCCCAATAAAAGAGTTTTCATCACGCGGCGCGTCTGGCAAAGACGCCACAATGCTCATCAGCGCGTCCGCTCTTTGAGGTAGTGGAACAACACGAGCAGCAGCACTCCTATCACAACAAGCACGCCGCCCAACTGGAGCTGCAGCACGCTGACGCTTTGCTCCTGCGACCCACCGGGATCCAGCACCGTCACCGAGGTGGCATGCACATCGGTGAGCCCCTCATGCTGACTACAGGCCAGGTGAAAGATGCCAGATATCTCAAGCGTGGTGCCCGTCTGCTTGTAGCGCCCCAGGTTGACCACCTTTTGTGCGTCTGGCGCACTCACGTACACGCTGATGCTCGAATCGGCGTCGACCAGCGTGAGCCACTTCTTGCCGCCCTCCCCGTTGATGATGTCGCCCACGGCCTCACCCGTGAAGTCGACCTCTTGCCCGTCGAGCAGCGACCCGGCATTGCTGAGCCCCGTGACGGTTATGGTGGGCTCGGCAAAGGCTGGCGTGGGCGCCATGATAATGAGAAGGGCAAGCATAAGAAGAAGGGCGCTCGGTTTTCTTAACAGGCTTATCCGGCTTGACGGGCGGATGGGGCTCGCCGCAACAGCTCTCTTCATGCCTTGACTCCCCTCTTGCGAGGGCGCAGCGAGGCGATGAAGCTTGCAAGCAACGCCAGCAGTGTGAGAAACTCAAGACGCCCGGTCCACATCTGAATGATGTAGGTAATCTTGATGAAGACGGGGGCATCCGGCGCGGCGATGCCCGAGGACATGCCCGCATTGGAAGCTGCAGATATCGACTCAAAGGTGGCCGGTATCGCCTCGTAGCCGTAGGCGATGCCCGCCAAGGCACCCACGAGATACGAGACGACATAGAGTGAGGCGATGATCATCGCCGATGAGAGCAGCTCGTTTGAGAGTAGGCGGCGCCCCACGTGGTGGTAGCTGGCAGTGATGTGAGCCGAGCTGGGCGAGAGCACGCCTTTGACGCGCGCGATGATGCCCTTAGCGATGAGGCCCACACGCAGCGCCTTAATGCCACCGGCGGTTGAGCCCGCGCTGCCCCCCACCGCCATGGCGATGGCGATCATGAAGAAGGCGCCGGTGGTAAGCATGGCTGTGAGTTGGTTGGTGCTGATGACCTGATAGCCCGAGTTGGTGGCAGCCGACACGATGGTGAAGATGCCTCGGCGCAAAAGCCCATTGATATCGGTGAGGTACTGCCCGGCGCAGAGCGCCGCAGTGAATACCACCACCAAAAAGGTGATCCAGATGGCAAGGGTGCGTATCTCGATATCCTTGAACAGCACGCGCCAGCCGCTCTTCCATGCCTGGGCATAGACGGCAAAGTTGATGGCACCCATGAGCATGAGCAGCATGGTGATGATCTCAAAGGCCCAGGAGTGGTAGTACACAATGTTGGTGCTCTGCGGGGTAAACCCGCCCGTGTCGTAGGCACCGATGGTGATCCACAGTCCGTGGAAGACGCTGCGCACAGGCTCGATGCCCAGAAGCAGGGCGCTGATGGTGAGGATCACCGTGCCTATGAGCACCACCACGGACGAGAACTGCCAGATGAACTGCGCCGTCTTCTTGATGTTGGGCAAGATGAACTCGTCGCGACCCTCGGCGTTATAAAACGATGAGCCCACTTTGGAGAAGAGCCCCAGCGAAAGCGCGATGACAACCACACCCTGCCCACCGAGGAACTGCAGGGCGAAACGCCACATATTGTCGGCGGTTGAGAGGTGGTCGAGGTCCTGGATAAGGGTCAGCCCGGTTGCGGTGAGCCCCGATACGCCGTCGAAGAAGGCATCGAAGAACGAGCCATAGTGTCCGCTGAGCCACAGCGGAACCGAGGCGACCAGCGCTCCCACGAGCCAGGCGAGCCCGGTGACGGCGATAGCCTGACGCCGCTCGAGCACGGCGGGACTGACGCGTGCCAGGCGCAACAGCGAGCCTGCCGCCAGCGCAAGACCAAAGCCGATCAGATAATGCGGGGTTGTCTCCCATTCTTGCAGGGCACAACTGATGATGAGGGGCACCAGCATGATGACGCCCAAAAGGATGACCAAGGTGCCCAGATAGTGCGCGATCACCCCCAGGTCGTGCCTATGAAAACGTGGCCACACTAGCCGAGCACCAGCCGTTCAACAACAACCACCACGGCGAGGAACACCAAAAAGAGCGCAAGACCGCAAACCACCACCAGAAGGCTCTTGAAGGCGCTGCTGTTCGCTTGTCTGTGTCGGCGGTGCACGTAACCTCCTGTTGCCGCTCATTGCCGCTCGTTGCCGCTCGTTGCTGACTATTGCTGGCTATTGCTGACCGCCGCGCGGAGTCCCTCTCCGTTCAAGGCTGCCTTTTAAGACACCATTGTAGCCCTCAAAACGGATTAAGTGTATGCTGCTTGCGTGTTACTGGGGCGAATCACACGGAGAAAGACGGTTATCGTGCAGTATCGAACCAATCCCAAGAATGGCGACCGCATCTCACAGCTTGCGTTTGGCTGCATGCGTTTTCCCACCAAGGGTGGCAACATCGACCAGGAGCAGGTCGACCTGCTGGTTGCCCATGCCATCGAACAAGGCATCAACTATTTTGACACCGCCTATCTCTATCAAGGCTCTGAGGAGGCTCTGGGCAAGGCGCTCGCCAAGACGGGCGCACGCAACCGCGTGTTTATCGCCACCAAACTGCCGGTCTTCTTTGTGCGCAAGGCCGAGGATCTGGACAAGTACTTCGACAAGCAGCTCGAGCGCCTGCAGACCGACCATATCGACTACTACTTCATGCACAATATGTCCGATATCGAGCTCTGGAGCAGACTCAAGGGCATTGGCATAGAAGCCTGGATCGAGCAGAAAAAAGCCACGGGGCAGCTGCGCAACGTGGGCTATTCTTATCATGGCGGGCGCATTGGGTTCAAGGAGATACTGGACAGCTACCCCTGGGATTTTTGCATGTTGCAGTACAACTATCTGGACGAGAACAGTCAGGCCGGTATCACGGGGGTGCGTGCCATCGCCGAGAAGGGCTTGCCCGTCTTTGTGATGGAGCCGCTCCGGGGCGGCAAGTTAGTGGATACGCTGCCCGATAAGGCGCTTGAAGCATTTAGGGCGGTGCACCCCGAGTGGTCGCCGGCAGAATGGGGTCTGCGCTGGGTGCTCGACCAGAGCATGGTCACCTTTGCCCTCAGTGGCATGTCGAGCATGCAGCAGCTTAAGGACAACCTCAAGATAGCAGAGGCGGCTCATGTGGATTGCCTGGGCGATGCCGAGTTCAACGCCTATGCACGCGCCGTGGCAGCTATCCTGCATGTGACCAAGGTGCCCTGCACGGCCTGCGGTTATTGCCTGCCCTGCCCGGCGGGAGTGGACATACCCACCTGCTTTGCGGATTATAACGAGTCGTATTCGCGCAAACGCTCAGAAGTGCTGACGGACTATTTTATGCATATGGGTTATTTGACACCTCGGCAGCACGACGCGAGCCAATGCACCGGATGTGGAGCCTGCGAGGCACATTGCCCACAGCACATCGAGATTCGCAACGAGCTGGCAAACGTGAGCAAGCGCTTTTATACGGCCCTGATCAAACCCTTCTTGGGAATCGCGCGCAAGTTCATCAATCCCAAGAAGGCCTAGTGCTCTGTAACAGCTAAAAATGTGCAGAGCCGCGCCAGGCAAGCCAGCGTTTGGTGGGGGTGGGGTGCCCTCTTAGACGCGCGCGCTTTTGAGCACGGCAACCAACAGGTCGCTCAGCTCCTGTGCGGAGGCGCGCGCAGTCTTAAATACCTCATCACCCGTGATGGGTTGCTCCTGCAGCCCGGCGGCCTTGTTGGTGATAAGCGCGAGCCCCAGCACCTGCATCCCCAGCGACACCGCTGTTATCACCTCGAATACGGTGGACATGCCCACGGCATCAGCACCCCAGCTGCGAAACGCACGTATCTCCGCCGGAGTCTCGAACGACGGTCCCCTGACACCCAGGTAGACACCCTGTTGCAGCTCGATATCGTGTGCGGCGGCGATTTGCAGGGCACACTCACGCAGTGCGGGAGTATAGGCGTAGCTCATGTCGCAGAAGGTGGCTGGGCCACCATGAGCCTCATCCGTCGTGAGTGGATGGGTGCCCGTGAAGTTGATGTGGTCGGTTATGAGCATGAGGTCGCCCCGGTTGAACTCGGGATTGATGCCCCCGGACGCATTGGTGACCACCAGCGTGGTGGCACCCAGCGCGTGCAGTACCCGCAGGGGAAAAACCACCTCGTCCGGTGTGTTGCCTTCATAGCCATGCAGCCGCCCACGCATGCACACGACCGGAACCCCTGCCAGCGCGCCAAAGACGAGCTGCCCCACATGGCCGGGGGCACCCGCAGCTCTGAAGTGTGGGATGTCCTCAAACGGCACGGAGTGCGTCTTTTCGATCCGCGCTGCCAGGTTATCGAGCCCGGAGCCCAGAACAAGCGCGACCCGTGGCACGGCGGAGAGCTTGGGCTGGATAGAATCGACGGCTTCTTGCAGGTGTTCTTGCAGGGTCATGGTTGTTCTCCTCCGCTGGTCATCCCGCCGTGAGTGGGAGAGTCACGATCGAGGGGGCCCGGTCTTCTCCCCGAAGTTTTTGTGGTTCTGCCGATGGCTGCATACGGCTGCTACTATAATACTTTGAGGAACTCGAACCCGCAACAAAGGGAAGGATGCCATATGTGGTCTGTTTGCAATCCCAAGGCCGACGGCGAACTGAAGGAATGCGCTCAGCTGGGTAGGACGCTGAGTCGCCTGACGCTGCCCACCATCCTCACGGTGCTGGCGGCTTCAGCCGAGCCGCTGCACGGCTACGTGATCGTGCAGAAGGCGGCGGCGTCCCCCCTGTTTGGCGGCAGCAAACCCGATGCGACAGGCGTGTATCGCACGCTCAAGCAGATGGAGACAAGCGGCCTGGTGACCTCGCACTGGAACACCCCCAAGGCGGGGCCCGCCAAGCGCTCGTTCACGCTCACCACCGAGGGACGCGAGTGCCTGCGCCGCTGGATCGACTCGTTGGCGTGCTATTGCTCGGTCATCGGCGAGCTGCGCAGCGCCGCCTCAGACGCATTGGGCATCGAGCTCCCTCCCCTGCCGCATTGCGACGGACACGAGCATACCTTATAGCAGTTCACACAGAGAAGCGGGAGAACACCATGCAGCGCATCAACACCAGTGAGGCACCGGCGGCCATCGGGCCGTACTCGCAAGCTGTCGTGTCTGGCGGCCTTGTGTTCACGTCGGGGCAGATACCGCTTGACCCTGCAAGCGGCGCGATTCCCAAAGGCATCGAAGCTCAGGCGCACCGCGCCTTGCAGAACCTGGTTGCCGTGCTTGAGGCCGCGGGCAGCAGCGCCAGCGCGGTGCTCAAGACCACCTGCTTTTTGGCGGATATGGCCGACTTCGCCACGTTCAACACGATCTACGAGCAGTATCTGCCTGGCAAACCGGCGCGCAGCTGCGTGGCCGTACGCAGCTTGCCCAAGGGAGTCTTGGTGGAAGTCGAGGCGGTTGCGGAGGTTTAGCAGCAAGGTCAAGACTGCCATGGATCGCACAGAGCATGCACCGCCTCTGCCGTGCCTTTTTTACAGTCCCAAAGCCTTCTTCAGTGCGGCTACGCGGCGGCGGGAGACGGGGATATTCTCTTCTTCGCCACTGAGGGTGAGCAGCAGGGTGCCACCGCTGACGGGCGTGACCTCTTCTACGCAGGCGAGGTTGACCAGGTAGCGGCGATGCACGCGAAAGAAGCCGTGCGGCTCAAGTTTGCTCTCAAGCTGCGCGAGCGATACCGTTGACAGGTAGCGGTCTGCCTCGGTGTGTAGGTAAGAGTAGTCGTCCTTGGCCATGATGTAGTGTATCTTGTCGGTGGCGACCAGCAGCTTCTTACCGCTTTTCTCCACAGGAATACGCTCCGCCTGGGTGCCTTTGGCAAAGCAGGCCACGTAGTGTTTCACCTTTGAGATCGCCTGCAACAGACGGTCGGTTTCAACGGGTTTGAGCAGGTAGTCGACGGCATTCACGTCAAAGGCCTTGGTCGCGTGCTCGGCGTAGGCGGTCACGAACACGATTGCCGGCGGGTACTTGAGCCGGTTGAGCGCCTCCGCCAGTTGCAGGCCGTTGGCACCGGGCATACTGATGTCGAGGAACATGACGTCCCCGCCTTTATCCTTAAGACACTCAATGGCTTCGCGGACATTGGTCGCCTCCGCCACAACCTCGACCTGCTGCGTCTCGTCCAGCAGATATCTGAGCTCGGAGCGAGCTGGTGCCTCGTCGTCAACAATAATAGCCTTAATCATCATCTTCCACCTTTAACTTCTCGAATGTACCCAGGGTTAGTCGTACCACTGTTCCAACGCCCAGTTCAGATTGTACCGCAAGACCGGCTCCTCTGCCAAAATATCCGCGCAATCTATCGTCCACATTCTTGAGCGCGATGCCCAGGTGCTCTCGGTCGGGGTCGAGCATATGCGCCAGGGTGTCCTTGGCGATGCCGATGCCGTTGTCCCTGACCAGAACCACCACATCGCCGTCCTGCGTCTGCGCGCGGATCTCGATATGGAGCGGTGCGTTGTCGCGCATACCGTGACCCACGGCATTCTCCACAAGGGGTTGGATGATAAAGGCGGGCACCAAAATGTGCTCGAGGCCGTGCTCGATGTAGCTGGTGAGCTGGATGCGATCCCCACCAAAGCGAGCGATCTCAAAGCCCAGATAACGGAGTGTCTGCAGGTGCTCCTGCTCAAGCGTGATGAGATCCTGCGAGCCCTCGAGCGTGCGGCGATAGAACACGGCAAACTCGCGCAGCAGGATGCGTGCCTGCTGCGGATTGGTGCGGATAAGCGAGGCGATGGTGTTGATGGTGTTGAAGAGGAAGTGCGGGTTGATCTGCGCCTGCAGCGCCTTGAGCTCCATCTGCGAGGCGAGCTCGCGTTGGTAATCGAGCTCCGCCAGGCTGAGTTGCATGGTGAGAAGGGCGCCCAGCCCCTCGGCCATGGCCTGCTGGGTCTCGTCGATCTTCTTGGCCGAGCGGTAATAGAACTTGAGCACGCCCACGGTCTGCTCATGCAGTACCAAAGGTACGATGATGGCCGCCTGTAGCGAGCTTGCGCCCTCGGGAAAGCCGATTGCCTCCTGTTGAGTGATGACGCGCAACCTGGCGTCCTGCAAGGTGGTGAGTGTCGCCTTGGTGAGGATGGGTGAGCCCACGGGATGCAGATCGCTCTCTGCGCCCGCATAGCCGATGATGTCCTCGCGATTGGTGATGGCCACCGCGTTTGCCAGCGTTGCCGGCAAAAGCAGGCGGCACACCTCCTGCGCTGACTCGGTGGTGAGACCCTGGCGCATGAAGGTGAGCGTCTGCGCTGCCAGACGCAATGTGCGCTCGGACTGGCGGGCGCGCAGGCGGTCAGGGTCGATGGAGTAGCGCACCATCACGTAGGCCACAAACGCGACGGCGACCACGCAGATGACGATGATGAGCCAGTGTCCACCCGTGGACAGCGTGATGCTCGCTATCGCCACCAGGATGACGATAACGCCGATGAGCACCACTTCCACTATTGAGAGCTGCCTGCGAGACATAGGGTTCGATAACCTCCTGCCGATTCCGGAAAATTCATTATCCAACAAACTGATTTATTATGAGCAGGACACCGCTTAAAACCAGCAAAACGCCAAAAGCAAGACGCATGGGGCGCTCGGGCAGCTTGGCGATGAGGTGCGCGCCCGCCCAGGCGCCGGGAATGGTGCCCACGATGAGAGCGATGCCGTAAAGAAACCAGATGTGACCAAGCAGCGCGTGCGATACGATGCCGGGAATCGCGATGAGGGCGATGGCGACCAAAGAGGTACCCGAAGCCTCCTTCAGGGAGAAGCCCAGATAGGCTATCCCCATCGGCACAATCATGAAGCCGCCGCCAACCCCCGCGAGACCAGCGATGAGGCCGGCGATGAGGCCCAGACAGAGAGAGAAAAGCAGCCGCGGTCGAGCCCGCATCTGATGTGGTGGGGGCGGTGCCTGCGCAGGCTTAAGCGCGTTGGGAGCTGGGACGGTTGCGGCAGGTAAGGAGTTGGTCTTCTCCGCAGCGCTCTTGAACATCTTTGTGGCGCTGTAGACGATGACAGCGGCGGTGAGCAGGAGGATGAGCAGCTCGGGCACGTAGTCTGAGGCCCAGGCACCGAGGGCGGAGGTGCAGGCCCCGGCGAAGCCGATGGTCAAGCCCGCCTTGAGGTCGAGGGTCTTTTGGCGGATGTGCTTGGTCGCACCCGAGAGAGCTGTGGGCGCGATGGTGAACAGCGAGGTGGAGGTGGCGCTCAGCACGGGTAAGCCAAAGCCCAGGTGTAGCAGCGGCACGATGAGCGTGCCGCCGCCGATGCCAAACATGCCAGAGAGAATGCCCACGCCCACGCCGCAAACGGCGATGAGTATGAACGTACCGACTGTCATGCTGAGCCGCTTGCCTACAGACCCAGGGCGTCAAGATCGAGGTCGAAATCGAGCAGGCCGCTGGGAGGCTTATCTGCCTGCACGGGTTTGTTGGGCTGAGGGGTGGGGGTGGGGGTGGGGGTTGCTGCGGCTGCGGCTGCAGTGGCTGTTGCAGCTTTTGCTGTTGTTGCGGTTGTTGCGGCTGTTGCGGTTGTTGCAGCTGTTGCGGCTGTTGCGGTGGTTGCAGCTTTGGCTGTTGTTGCGGTTGTTGCGGTGGTTGCAGCTTTGGCTGTTGTTGCGGTTGTTGCGGTTGTTGCGGTGGTTGCAGCTTTGGTGGTTGCTGTTGCGGTTGTTGTTGTTGCGCTTGTTGTTGTGGCTTTGGTGGCTGTGGCGTTCGTAATTGTAGTCGACGCGGCCTTTGGCGCCGCTGTTGCCGTGCCCGTGGCCGCCGTGGTCGCACTGCCCGCCGCGGCTCTTGGCGCCGCAGGGGTTGTGGCGGCTTTCGATACAGTGCCTGCGACACCTGCCGCTTTTGCTGCACTTGCCGCAGCTGTGACAGCCGTGGCTTTTGCTGCACCTGTCGTGGTTGCAGCACCCGCCGCTTTTGCCGTTCTCGCAACGGTCGTGGCTGTTGTTGCTTTAGCTGTAGCGGCCGCAGCTGTGGCCTTCACTGCGCCTGCTGTGGTCGTGGTGCCCGTGGCTTTTGTCGCTGTTGCAGCGGTCGTTGCACCCGTTGCTTTAGCTGCCGCCTTAACTGTGCCTGCCGCAGCCGTAGCTTTAGCCGCACCTGCCGTGGTCGCAGCTTTTGTCGCAGCCGTAGCCGCACTTGCCGCGGCTGCGGCTTTCGCGGCCACTGCCGCCGTACTCGTGGTGCCCGCCGCTTTCGCTGCGCCCGCAGCCGTGGCAGCTTTTGGCGCAGTTGCGGTTGCAGCCGCAGGAGCCGCCGCTTTCGCAGCGCCCGCACTCGCAGCAGCCGCCACGCCCGCAGTAGGCGTCGCCGCCTCGTGCGCAACACTCGCCGGAGCTACAGCGCTCGCAGCGCCCATGACCGTCTCCGCTGCTGTGGGGGCTGCCGCGTCTGCGCTCGTCTGCTTGTCCTGCTCGCACACTCCCGCATTCTCGGCGTTCGCCTGGAGGTGCTCGTCATCGCGAGTAGAGACTCCCACCCGAGCGTCCCTAAACAGCGCCTTAAGCTCGATATCGCCTTCAAGCGCGTTGATTATCTGCGGCCAACCCGTCTGGAACTCGAAGTATTTGTTGCAGAACACCTCGGCATAGGCCTTTGCCTCGCGCCGCGCCGTAAGCGCCGCTCTGAGGTAGCCCTTGCGCTCATCCGCCCGCCCCAACATGCGCAGCAGTGCCGTGATAAACACGCGACGTGAGATGGAGTGATCCAAAAACGGCCCGGGATACGGGTCAAGCGTGCGCGGCTTGATGGGCAGCAGGTCGATCTGCGACTTCGAGTACTCCAGCTTGCGCTGCTCATAGATCCAGCGGTAGATATCCTGCCTGAACCGCTGCGCCTCGTTGCGCTCGGTGGGCGGCAAATGGTCAATCGACCATTTGTTGTCGAACCACACATCGCCGCCGTACATACGGATGTTGAGCAGATAATCCAGGTCTTCTCCCCTGCTTATCCAAGGGTCAAAGGAGACGCGGAGAAAGGCTTCGCGGTGGATGGCGGTGAGCCCCCCATACAGGCCGTTTGAGCGTGAGAGACGGGCGCCGCTCATGGCGCGCGTGATCCACTCGTTGAAGAGTTCACCCTGCTGCCAGAAGTGGTTGTACCAGGCGGCTTTTTGGCCGGACCTCCATTTGCCTTTCTTGTCGGTCCAAAAGCCGCTCTTGACCAGCACGGGGCTGCCGTTTTTGGTGAGCTTGCCCAGGCCATACACGGCGCGCTCGATAAAGTCGGGGGCGATCACTGTCTCATCGTCATCGATGAATATCGCCTCGGTGTAGCCCATCACGGCGGCAATCACCAGGCCAAAGTTGCGGATGGATCCATAGCCCGTGAGCGAAACGCCGTCTTTGATAACCGCCAAGCCCAGTTTGTCAGCGCGCCCGTAGAGGTTTGCCAACACATCGGCGTCTATCATCGTGAGGGCGAGATCGCCCGCAAAGTTCTCAAGTATCTTCTGCACCTTGAGGGAGGCTTCGCGCTCGACACCG
>JAITTM010000188.1 GCA_031286975.1 Coriobacteriales bacterium | reverse complement strand
GGGTTAAGCTGATCCGGTGTGATGGCTGGATGATGATAGTGCGTATGCAGCTTGGCGCCGGTGCGCACCGCATTGGCAGGACACCAGTGGATGCAGGCGAGACAGGCCTGGCATCTGTTTGAGCGAACAGGTGCCTGTCTGTCTGCCTGGTCGATGCTGATGTTTTGCGCGGGACAGACCTGGGCACAGATGCCGCAACGCATGCAACGCTCGTCGATGCCAAAGGTGATGTGCCTGCGTCGCAGATCAGTATAGCCTTTGACGGCCTTGCCCAGCAGCTTGATGGAGCGCCTGAAGTAGTTCTCCTGACTGTTGCCTACAGCCTCGGCGATCTCGCCGAGTTGCGTCTCGATGTGCTGCATCCGGTGCGCGACCACGCGCTTTGAGGGCTCGCCTAACCCCACGTTGCCCATCGCCTTGACGCCAACGGCGAAGTTCAGGCAGGCGCCCTGGGCATGAAGCACCTCGTCGATATCCCAGAACTCATTGCAGCCAAACAGTGTGTAGGTCGATACCGCAAAGTAGTAGCAGTCAGGGCGGGCGGGCATCTGCTCGATAAAGCCCAGCACCATCTCGGGCAAGGTCGCACGGTGCACAGGAAACACAAAGCCCACCTTGCTCGCCGTGCGCGCCTGGGCGTAGGGGTCTGCAAGCACCAGCGAACCCGGAACCGAGATGGGCTCCGCGGCATCAAGTCTGGCGGCAAGCGAGAGTGCCACAGCCAGACTGTTGCCCGTCGCACTGAAATAATAGAGGGCATTGAACCCCATTGCTTCCTCCCCGCGGATGTGCGAATTGTCTGCCTATAAACTAGCACGACCTGCCGCTTTATGTGCGAACTTTGTCGCGCGTCGCCGTCTTTGAGCGCTCAATGACACGGCATGCAGCAGGCGGCAACCTCGCTTCTGCACTCGCCACACAACGTCTTTCTGCGGTACTTGGGTGATCCACACTATGTGGTACCTACAGCCCCAACGCGTATGTGCTAAGCTTGACTCTTCCATGTTTCTCCTATTCTATTGACTTGCGATCCGAACCATCGCAGCTCCATAATAGGACAGGAGATTCATATTTCTAAAGAACCCGGTAAACCAGTTATCGCACCACAGGCAGAGCCTGTTGGTTTCTCACGACACTAATTTGTACGTTCACGCTTCAATGTGATACAATATGTAGCGAGAACGTACAAAGGCGGTGATATAGTGAGCGGCAATGCAGATAGGGTTTACTCGATAATTAAGCAAAACAAGGGCTTCGTAACGACCTCGCAGATTACAGATGCGGGGATTCCGAGGCGTGTTTTGAGCGAACTCATAGATGAAGGCCGTATCTATCGTGCAGCCCGTGGGATTTATGCGCTTCCCGAAGCATGGGAAGATGAGATGTATTTTTTGCAATACCGTTTTTCAAAAGGGATTTTCTCAAACGAAACAGCACTTTATCTGCACGATATGACTGACCGCACTCCGCACACATATACACTGACGTTTCCGCATGGGTATAACGCCACCGGACTTAAAACGCAAAATGCAAAAGCAAAATTTGCCACACAGGATATTTACGGATTGGGCATAATCGAAATGCCCTCGCCTGCCGGCAACATCATCCGCGTCTACGATGTGGAGCGCACACTTTGCGACATTGTGAAAGGCACGAATAACTGTGATATTGGTGTCGTAAACAATGCGATGAAACTATATGCCACCGCCAAAACAAAGGACATCGGAAAGCTGATTGACTATGCAAGGCGGCTTAGGGTGAAACCCAAAATTCAAACTTACATGAAGGTGTTACTATGATTACAACCAATCCGATGCAGCTCAAAGCCTTTATCAAGAATAAGGCACAGGAACATAATCTCGCAGCACAGCTTGTCATGCAAAACTATATGATGGAGCGCCTGTTAGAGCGGATTTCACTTTCCGAGTACCGGCATAATTTCATCATCAAGGGTGGGTTTTTGATTGCGGCAATTGTCGGACTTGATGCAAGAGCAACGATGGATTTAGATACAACCGTCAAAGGCTTTTCACTCACCCATGAATCTATCAGAGCTGTCTTTGAAAAAGTCTGCGCCATAGAAGTAAATGACAACATTCGGTTTGCCCTGTCCCGTGTTACCGATATAAGGGAAGGCGACGATTATCCCGGTCTGCGGGTGAAACTGACTGCAAACTATGATTCCCTTGCCGTTCCGCTCACTGTTGATGTAACGACCGGAGATAAAATAACGCCTTCCGAAATCATATATACTTTCAAGCTGCTGTTTGACGAGCGCACCATTTCAATGTCGGCATAGAATTATGGAACAAGTCCACGTAGGCACTACGCCGTAGGCAGGTATATCCACCCTCATCAGACATACGCTCGGCTCGTCCTCATTAGGCACTTAAGGCGAACTTTGTCGCGCGTCGCCGTCTTTGAGCGCTCAATGACACGGCATGCGGCAGGCGGCAAATACCCGCTGCCTTCTTGGCAAAGGGCATGCGGCAGCTTGTAAGCAGAGGGTTCTTTGTGTGAGAATGGTAGCTCACGAGAAACAATACGGTTCCGTCTCATGCCCAGGTGGGCAAGGCAACGAAGGCAGGTTCGATGAGCGAGCAATACAAGATTGATCAGATGCTTAGCGTTGAAGATGCCCGTGCACGCATCCTCAATCAGATCGACCTTGCACCTGTTGAGAAGATCGGGCTTGCCCTGAGCTTCAGTCGCGTGCTTGCGCAAGACATCATAAGTGACGTTGACATCGCGCCTTTTGAGAATAGTGCGATGGACGGTTTTGCGCTGCGCTTTGCCGATGTCGCAGGCGCAAGCGAAACCGGGCCCGTGACGCTGGAGATTGTGGGTGTTCTGGGAGCGGGAGCGGTCTATGAGGGCAAGATCGCAGGCGGCCAGGCTCTGCGCATCATGACGGGTGCCCCGCTGCCCGCCGGTGCCGATACTGTGATCAAGATAGAGGATACCCAGGTGCTGGGTGAGAGTGCCGCGCTGCCCGCCGGTGCCCAGGTTCTTATCTCCCAACAACCAAAACAGGGTGCCAACGTGCGCCCCCGCGGAGAAGAGGCGCTCAAGGGTGACGTGCTGCTGCGCAGCGGCGACCGGATAAGCATTGCCGGTGTTGGCTTGCTTGCCTCGACCGGTCATACCGAGGTGCTCGTCTACCGGCGCCCCCGTGTCGCCATACTCGCAACCGGCAGCGAGCTGGTCGAGGTGAGCGAGATGCCGGGGCCGGGACAGATCCGCAACTCCAACAGCTATACCCTGGCGGCTGCCGTGACGGATGCCGGGGGTCTGGCGACGCTGTCTGCGCATGTCGATGACAGCCGCGAGGCTTTTGGCGCGGCGCTGCTTGATGCCGTGAAAGACCACGACCTGGTAGTCTTGAGTGGTGGCGCGGCAGAGGGCGACTTTGACTACACCACCGCCCTGGTGCGTGAGCTGGGCGAACTCTGTTTCAACCGGGTGAACATGCGACCTGGCAAGGCACAGACCTACGGGCTTATCCAAGACACACCTATCTTTGGTCTGCCTGGCAACCCTGCCGCCGCGGCCGTGGGCTTTGAGCTTCTGGTGCGCCCCGCTATTCGCAAGATGTTGGGCTTCTCCGCGTTAATGCGCCCTCAGACCGAGGCTGTTGTGAGCGAGGACATCATCAAAAAGGAGCCGCGGCGCCACTACCTGCGCGCGCATCTGAGCAAGCAGGCTGACGGCAGCTTCATGGTAACACCAAGCAAGAGCCAGTCGTCCGCGCTGCTCGGCGCCCTGAACGAGAGCGACTGCCTGCTCATAGTGCCCGAGGGACTTGAGGGTCTGCGGGCGGGCGCGACTGCCCGCTGCCTGAGGATCGATCTGCCCGAGGGTGCATTGCTGTAGCGCGCAGCGATCAGATAACAGGACACCACGATTTATCGGTGTCTTCCTTGAACTGAAAGGCAACCATGGCTTACGACCAGCACGGACGAAAGATCGACTACATCCGCATCTCGGTGACCGACCGCTGCAACCTGCGCTGCCTGTACTGCATGCCGGAGGAGGGCGTTGCCTGGAAGCCCCATGACGCGATGCTCTCTTTGGAGGAGATCAGGGAGTTCGTGCGCATCGCCGCCAGCGCGGGGTTCGCCCGCGTGCGTCTGACCGGTGGCGAACCGCTGGTGCGCCTGGGCATCGTCGATCTGGTGCGCGACATCGTTGCCACACCAGGCATCGAGAGCGTGGCCATGACCACCAACGGGATACTGCTGCCCACGGTGGCTGTTGCGCTGCGCGAAGCGGGGCTTGAGCGGGTCAACATCTCGCTGGACACCCTGGATCCCGCCATCTTCACGCAGATTACCCGCTGGGGCGACATCAACGACGTGTTTGCCGGTATCGATGCCGCCTTGGCAGTGGGCTTTGACCCCGTGAAGGTCAATGCCGTGGTGGTGCGCAGCCTGCAGCAGGATCTGCTCGGCTTTGCGCGCCTCAGTATCGACCGACCCTTGCACGTCCGCTTTATCGAATACATGCCCGTGGGTGATGCAAGCGGCAGCGACGGGCTGGGCTGGTCTACCGCCGACACCATCCCCAACGAGGAGCTGATCAGCCTCATCAGCCAGCAGGCGGCCGAGGCGGGCATAGGTGCCCTGTTGCCCCTCAATGCGGATACGAGCCCCAAGGGCTGGGGGCCCGCGCGCTACTATCACTTTGCGGGCGCTTTGGGCACGGTCGGTTTTATCTCGGCACTCAGCCGCCACTTCTGCGGCGAGTGCAACCGCCTGCGCATGACGGCAGAGGGGCAGATACGCCCCTGCCTGTTCAGCGACCAGGAATACGACGTGCGCGCCGCCTTGCGCGCGGGCGATGATGCCGCAGTGCGCAGCGTGCTCGCCGAGGCGCTGGCCGCCAAACCCGACGAGCACCACGACCGCATAGGCACCGACCGCCTGATGAGCCAGATTGGTGGATAATATGACCCAAAACGAATTGACGCATCTTGACTCCAAGGGGCAGGCTCGCATGGTGGATGTGAGCCCCAAAGACGATACCAAACGCAGGGCGGTGGCCTCAGGCTTCATCGCCATGCAGCCTGAGACCCTGGCGCTCATCGTCGAGGGCAAAGCGGCCAAGGGTGACGTGTTGGCGACCGCCCGCGTGGCTGGCATCATGGCCAGCAAGCAGACCGCGAGCCTCATCCCCCTCTGCCATCCCCTCAACATCACCAAGGCCGCCGTTGAGCTTGTGCCCGTCGGCGCCGGCGAGCGCGCAGACGGACGCGTGGGCATCGAGGTCAAAGCGACCCTGGGTGTCACCGGCAAGACCGGCATCGAGATGGAGGCGCTCACCGCGGCCTCGGTCGCCTGCCTCACCGTCTACGATATGTGCAAGGCCGTCGACCGCGGCATGGAGATCGGCGAGATACGCCTGCTGCTCAAAGAGGGTGGCAAATCAGGACTCTGGGAGCGTGAAGCATGAGCATCACCTTTGCAATCGTCACCTGCTCGTCTACCCGCAATCTGGCAGAGGACACCGCCGGAGCTGCCCTTGGGGAGAAGATCGTGGCGCAAGGCTGGAAGCTGCTCTCCCGTGTGGTGGTAAAAGACGACCGCGCCGCCATCGCTGGGGCCATCGCTGGGGCCGCCGATGCCAAAGTGGACATCGTGCTCACCTGCGGCGGCAGCGGCCTGTCACTGGCAGACGTGACCCCCGAAGCGACGGCGGATGTGTGCGACCGCTACGTTCCCGGCATCGCCGAGGCCATGCGCGCCACCTCACTCAAGATCACCGGACGCGCCATGCTCTCGCGTGCCGTCTGCATGCAGCGCGGCAGCACGTTGGTGGTCAACCTCCCCGGCAGCCTCAAAGCAGCCACCGAGTGCTTTGAGGCAGTTTATGAGCAGTTTGAGCATGCTGTTCTGATGACCGCTGGCGCCGGCCATTAGCAAAAGCCGCTATATCTTCAGGTATAGCGAAGTCATAAAAACATTGCAAGTCGCCTCAGTCTTCATGGCGCCGCCGTATTTGAGAACGACGGCTTTGACCGACGCCATGCCGATGCCCTTGCCGGAGCGCTTGCGAGAATAAAAATCGCCGCCCTTCTCAACAAAGTAACCGTCGTAGCTGTTGTCCAATACAACGGTGAAGCGTTGGCGGTCGATGCTGCTCTGCAACTTGATGAAGCGCTTCTTCTCGTCGACATAGGCTGATGCCTCTATGGCGTTCTCAAACAGGTTGCCGATAATGACGCAGAGGTCGTTGTCGGAGATATCCCCCACCACCTTGGGCACCTCAAGGCGCAGATCGCAGTCGATAGCGAGCTCCCTGGCGCGCGCGAGGTAATGGGCCGCCAGGGCATTGACCGCGTAATTCTCGCAGATGAGCTTGTCCGCTATCTGTGGGATGTTGCCATAGATGGTGTCGATGTAGTTGAGCGCCGCCTGCTCGTCGCCCTCTTGCAGATAGCCTTTGATGGCGCGCAACTGATGGCGCAGATCGTGGCGCACCGCACGTATCTCGTTGGTGGACTGCGTGAGGTTCTCATACACGGAGTGCTGGAGTTCGAGGTTGTGCTGCGTGGCGGCTATCTCGCCTTCGAGTTTGGCGCTCTTGGCGGCGCCGTCAAAGGCATCACGCACGTAATACCAACCCAGGATCGCCAGCTCTCCTATAAAGAGCAGCATGCCGATCTGGAAGAAGATGCCATGCATCGAAAAGAAGTTGAACCAGAAGTTGAGCACCTCGGCCAAGGCAAAGACCGTGAATATCACACTGGATATCAAGAACTGCAGGGCTATGGGGTTCTTGTAGTAGAAATACTCGGTGATGATAACAACCACAAAGATGACCAGCGCCACTGGCGAGAGAAACTGCATGAGGTAGGCGCTTTGTGCAAAGGGCACGATGCCCAACAGGTGGAGAATGACCACCGCCAAAAACAGGATGCGCAGCAGATGATAGAGCCCATCGAGCGGCCACCGATAACGGGGGTTGAGCATGTCCGTACCAAATCTGATAAAGGGTATGGCATAGCCGATGAGCCCGATATATTTGAGGTTGTAAAGCAGCGACGACTGGGGCATCACAAAGATGGTGATGTCATTGTCTGCCACGGTCCATGCCCCGGTCGAAAGCAGACAGAGTCCCAGCCAGACGATCGATCCAGCCATTGGCACGCGGCTGGCAACCACCAATGCCATGGCAACAAGCACCAAGCCACTCAAAAGAGCGATCACGGCAAGGGCAAACGAGAGCGCGTTAGACTCCATGATATGCAAAAAGAGCAGGTTCTTGTCACCCACAAAGATCATCGGCAGCTCCATGCTGTCACGCACGGGGGAGACCGTGTACTCAAGGCGCAGATGCTGCACGGTAGAGCCCACCGGCAAGGCTATGACGCTGATGGTGGTGGGTGGCTCCTTTTGAAAGTCGGGATAGGTGTCGGGGCTGCCCACCTTGTGATAGAGCTGGTCGTTCACATACAGCTCCATGGGGGTGTTGATTACCTTGAGCAAGAGACTGTCGAGCTCGCCGGCCTCGATTTTGGCAGTCAGCACGACCTTCTCGTCAGGCTCAAGATTCGAGATGGTCGCCGGCAGTTGCAGCGTGCCGCTTTGCTTGTCGCCTATCTGATAATCGAACTGTGTGACCTCGCTAAACGCCGTGAAGTGATACACCACGTTAAAGTGGCTGCTGAGGGTCTGACCGATGAGAATGGCGAGGAGAAAGGCGATGATCACCGAGTTGACAACGCCCCCGATGCGCCAGAACCAGGACCAGAAACCCGCTCGCGCACTCAAATCCGAGCGCGCGATAATCTCATCTTCGCTGCTGGCACCAGGCGTGTGCTTGGCCCGGGGGCTCATCCACTGCTCCGAACCGTATTGAACAGGTAGCTGTCGTAGGCGCGCTTGACCGCGCGAAAATCCTTGACCCTGATATACGCGCGCCCGCCGTTATCCATCGCAAAATCCTCGTCGATGTCCTCCACATGGTCGAGGTTGACGATAAACGAGCGATGGGAGCGCAAGAAGCGCGGCGCCGGCAGCATCTTCTCGAGCGCGTCGATGGAGGTCGCTGTGGAGAAGGTCGCGGCAGCCGTGACCACCAGCGATTTGCGGTTGCGCGACTCCACATAGATGATATCACCCATCGGCACGGCGACCGGCTTGCCCTCGCTCACGATATTGATGGCCGCGCCCTGGGCTTTATCGCGCTTGAGTGTCGCCAGTTCAAGCGCGTCTGAGACGTCGTCGGCCTCAAGGGGCTTGAGCAGATACTTGTAGGCGTTGAGGCGGTAGCCCTCACGCGTAAAATCGTCGCTGGTGGTGGTAAACACGATGACCACCTGGCTGTCGAGCTCCCTGATTCTTTGGGCAGTCTGAACGCCGGTGAGCGCACCCATATAGACATCGAGGAAGATAAGGTCATACATGCCCCGTTCAAAGACCTCAAGCAGCTTCTCGCCCGCTACATACTGTGCAACCTCGCTTGACATCGTGCTTAGGCTGATGAAGGAGGTGAGGCGCTCGGCGTCAGATGGTGTGTCTTCGCAGATCGCAATGCGAAGCACGGTCATGTCTGTGGAGGCCTCCATGGCAATCACTCATCCAAAGTAAACACGTAGGTTCGTTTCAAGTGCGCCTACGAGCCGATTGTAGCATAATCGTAGGCATACGTCAGCGCGATAACCAGCTCTGCAAGGTTCTGCAGATCCTCTACCGCCAAAAACTCCTGCTTGCTGTGGATGGCCTGCATGCCCGTGCCCAAAACCACGGCCCGCAAGCCCAAGCGGTTGAACACGTTGGCATCGGAGCCGCCGCCGGTCAGCGCTGTCTGCGCCTCAAGCCCCAGTGTGCGCGCCACGCGCAGCGCCAGCTGTACCAACACGTCGTCTTCATTCAGGAGAAAACCGTGGAAGCTGGTTGCCCACTCGCAGGCAACCTGCGCGTCCCTGCCAGCGACAGCAGCCTCAAGCGCCTGCCGTATCTGGCTCTCGACCTGCGCGATGCGCTCCACGTCAAGCGAGCGAAACTCGCCGGTGATGGTGCAGGTCTCCGCCACGATGTTGTCCGCCAGACCACCGTGGATGGTGCCCACATTGGCCGTGGTCTTCTCGTCAAGACGCCCCAGTTGCAAAGCCACGATGGCCGCGGCGGCACACTCGATGGCCGAGGTGCCCGCTTCAGGGCGCACACCGGCATGCGCGGCTTTGCCAGTAAAGGTCGCGACAAAGGAGCGATGCGTGGGCGCACCGATGGTGACGATGCCCGGTTTGCCATCAGAGTCCAGCACGAAGCAGGGGTCTTTTGCAAAGTCCGCGCCGCTCATCGCCTTGGCACCCCTAAGTTCAAGTTCCTCGCCAACCGTCAACAGGATGCCCACCGTTGGATAAGGGGTCTCGCCCTCCACTAAAGTGCGCACGAGCTCGAGTATCGCTGCGATACCCACTTTGTCATCAGCACCGAGTATCGTCTCGCCTCGCGCGCTGATGATGCCGTCCATGACGATTGGCTCTATGCCCTCTCCGGGCACGACGGTATCCATATGTGCCGAGAAGTACAGCTTGCCGGGAGCAGTGCCCGGCAGCTCGGCCAGCAGGTTGCCGGTATCGGAGCCCGTCAGCTCCCTGGTGTCATCAAAGGTTACCGTGCAACCGGCGGCCTGAAGGGCCTTTCTGCAATACGCGGCGACGGCAGCCTCGTGGTTCGAGGGGCTGTCGATACGGACGAGTTGCAGAAATGTGTCGAGTAGGCGTTGCTTGTCCATGAGAACTCACTTCTTTGACTGTGCCGCATCGCGTGTATCACGCAAGGCAGCCGACGCGCGTACGAACTCCCTGAACAGGGGATGCGGACGGGTGGGACGACTCTTGAACTCAGGATGCCCCTGACTCGCGACAAACCAGGGATGGTCACCGAGCTCTATCATCTCGATCAGACGCTCATCAGGCGAGATGCCGCTTATCACCAGCCCCGCCTGTTGCAAGCGCTCACGAAAGATGTTGTTGACCTCGTAGCGGTGCCGATGGCGCTCGTAGATGAGGGGCTCGCCATACGCACTCAGAGCCAGGGTCTTATCCCTGACCTTGCAGGGGTAGGCACCCAAACGCATGGTACCGCCCTTATCGCTGATATCCTCCTGCTCGGGCATGAGGTCGATAACCGGATAGAGCAGCTCGTAGTCGACCTCGCCCGCGAACTCGGCGGAGTTCGCGTTGTCCATGCCAACCACGTTGCGGGCGAACTCGCAGACGGCGGCGTGCAGGCCCAGGCAGATGCCGAGGAAGGGGATCTTTTTGGTACGCGCGTAGTTTACGGCGGCTATCTTGCCCTCAAAGGCGCGGATGCCAAAGCCACCCGGCACCAGGATGCCGTCCATGGAGCCCAGTATCTTCTCCACACCGTCTTCTTTGAGGGTCTCGCCGTCCACCAGGTGCACGTTGACCTTGCGATCATGAAACACGCCCGCATGCCCCAGCGCCTCGATGATGCTCAGGTAGGCATCGGGCAACGACACGTACTTGCCCACCACGGCGATGTCAACGTCACCACTGAGCTGCTCCATCTTCTGCACAAACAGCTTCCAGTCACGCTGATCGATGCGCGGGATGGGTAGTCCCAGCGCCTCGAGCACCTTCTCATCGAACTTCTGGTCATAAAGCGCCAGGGGAACCTGGTAGATGCTGGACTGGTCGATGCAGCTGAGCACCTTCTCGACCTTGACATCGCAGAACAGGGCGATCTTCTCGCGCACCTTGTCGGTGATGTCGTGGTCTGAGCGACAGACGATAAAATCGGGCTGGACACCAATCGAACGCAGCTCCTTTACGCTGTGCTGCGTGGGCTTGGTCTTGACCTCGTGCGCTGCCGCGATGTAGGGCACCAGCGTCACGTGCACAAACACCACGTCGCCCAGGGGCTTGGACATCTTGAACTGGCGAGCCGCCTCTATAAAGGGTAGCGACTCGATGTCACCGATGGTGCCGCCTATCTCGGTGATGACGATGTCGGCGCCGCTTTGGTCGGCAATGCGGGCAAGACGGTCCTTGATGGCGTTGGTCATATGCGGGATGACCTGCACGGTGCCACCAAGGAAGTCGCCCCGGCGCTCACGGGAGATGAGGGATTGATAGATGGAGCCAGCCGTGAAGTTGGATTCGCGGCTGAGACTCTCGTCGATAAAGCGCTCGTAGTGGCCGAGGTCAAGGTCGCCCTCGTGGCCGTCGTCGGTAACAAAGACCTCGCCGTGCTGAAAGGGGCTCATGGTGCCGGGATCGACATTGAGATAGGGGTCGGCCTTTTGCATGGTCACCTTGTAGCCACGCGACTTGAGCAGGTGTCCAAGGGACGCCGCCGTGATGCCCTTGCCCAATGATGAGACGACTCCCCCGGTGACGAAGATATGCTTAGCCATGATCCGCTTCCACTCCTTTTGCCTCGCTGACGCTTGAATCTGCCGATACCCAGTGTATTGCATTCAAAACGTGCCCGTCACTCTTTTCTGCCCCATTCATCAAAAGCACGCAATAAACGGTTGCGCGCCACGATGCTGCTAAACGACACGCGCTCGCTTAGCAGGTTGATGGCAAACAGCGCTATCGTGAGCGGCACAAGCGCCCACAGCGGCAGTGCCGTTGCAAAGAGATAGCCCAGAAACGCTCCCATGGAGTTGGCACCGGTATCACCCAGCATGCCCTTCTCGCCGATATCAAAACGCCACACCGCCACCAAAGGCCCCAATGCCGCGAGGGTCAGCGCGCCCAGGTCAAAGCCACTCAGACGCACCAGACCGCTTATGCCCACCACGATGAGCGCGACCGCGAGCAGCAGCACGTAAACCTTGTTGGCACGCCCAGGACGCAGGTCAAAGAGGTTCATGAGATTGGCAAAAAGCGCAATGACGCAGGTGATGAGCACGATGCGCAGCAGGGAGTCAGGGCCGTCCCAATACAGGCTGACGGCGGTGAAGAGGCTCAAAAAGCCGATGCTGATGAACTTGAGCCCGCCGGTGGTGAGCACGCCACACTTCAGGGCGCGCAGATGCCCCTTGAACCCCTTGGCGGAGCTGTCGCCCACCCAGTCGTCATAGAGCCCAAAGGCGCAAGAACCGGCAACAAGCGGAAAGAGCGGCACCAGGTAGCTGACCCAGGCAGGCTGCGCGATGCCCAATGCGCCCAAGAAGTGGGCACCCACCCAAAACGAGATAAGCCACATGAACCAGACGATACCCAAGCCGCTGTAGACCAGCACGCCACGGAAGTTCTTGGCGCGGGGGGCGGTCTTTTCAAGCGAGGTGGTAAGCATAGCCATCGCCACGAAGGGAATAACGGCACAAAATATGAGCGCTGTGAGCAGGCTTATCACCAGTGAGGAATCCTCTCGTACATACCTACGCGCAATACAGTAAAATGTAGGCTCGAATGCAGATTACATTGTACCAGTACAGATTGAGGGTCATGGGTCATATTCGTCAACAAGCTCAACTCCTGTTCATAGCACTCCTGGCGGTCGTCTTTGTCGCAGCGCTGGCGGCACCCCTCACACAGGCCTTTGCAGGCGAGCTTTCAGGCAAAACTGGGGAGAAAACCGAGGCGCAGGCCATTGCGAGCGGCGGCGGCCAGAGCGCGGGGGTTGCTCCGCACATCACTTTGGTCTACGTGCCCGAGCTCAGCTGGGATATGCTCATCGCCAGCGACAACGCGACATTAAGCGACGTTACCGCCCATGCGGGCATGGCCAACATGATTGTGCGCTGGCACGAGGAGTTCGAGCGCTATGCCGATTACGACCGCGTGAGCATCTTGGGGCTGGATGGCAGCATCACCACGGCTGACGAGCTCGCTGCCGCGCTCGAGCAGAGCCTGGCCGGTCAACGGCAAGGTGACGTTATCGTGCTGCTGACCGGCATGGTATTCTCCGCAGCACCTGATGTCTACCGGGATTTCTCGCCCGTTGTCATCGCAGGCGGCAACTTTGACGGGCTTTTGACGGCACCGTCGACGCGCCGCGTGGGCGTGCTGCTTGCAAGCGACCTCTCCGCGTATCTTGACGACCTGCTGGCAAACGATGCTCCGGCGGCGGCGGGCGGAGCAGGCGAGGCGGACGCAGGCGGCGCAACCGCCACCGAGCATCCCTCCGAGCACCCCACCAACCTGTACGTTGCTCCGCAGACCGCGCAGCTCGACGCGCAGGAGCTCCTGGCGAATCTGCAGCACCAGAATGCCGTAGCTGATGCCATAACCAACAGCAAGGAGCCTATCACCCTCGGCTTTGCCGCCTTTGTGCTCCTGGTCTTTGCGATCTCGGTTCTGCTGTTGGCGCTGGAGACCAACCTCAGGCTCAACACCATCAAGGCGCTGGTGCCCATCGTGCGCATCCTCTGGATCGTGGTGATCGCCTTTCCTATCTCGACCTTTTTGATGTTCATCGCCCTGCCGCAGGCCCCCTCACCAACCACTGTGGTGTTGATCTGCCTCGGCTGGACCTTCGCGCTGGCGCTCTGCGCCCTGATTATCGGCTATCGCACCCGCTGGATATACTCGCTCGTCTTCCTCTTCGTGCTCACCATCGTCACCCTGCTGCTCGACCAGTTGCTGGGCGGGCCACTCTGCGCCACTGGCTACCTCAACTATTCGCCCATCCGTGGTGTGCGCTACTTTGGCATGGGCAACGAGGCTTGCGCGCTGCTGTTTGGGGCGTGGATAACGCTCAGCGGCATCCTCATCAATCGCTTCTCCGCCCTGCCGATCGTCCGGCATTTCAAGCGCTGGGGCTTTCTGGTTTGCTCGATGCTTTTTATCGCGATAGTCGCCGCCCCCCTCTTTGGCGCGAGCTTTGGCGTCCTGGTCTGGGGCGTCATCACCGTTTTGGTGGCATGGTGGCTTCTCAATGAGCGTCGTATCACCTGGTATTTCGTGCTGGGGGTTTTGGCGCTCGCCGGCGTGGTTTCGCTCAGCGTGCTCTACAGCGACATCCTCTATAACAGCTCCTCGCATATGCAGTGGGTCGAGCAGTACATCGACGGCAATCCGCTTAATCTGGTCGCCGCCATTGCGCGTTCCGTTGGCCGCCTGTCCTGGGCGACCCTCACCTATTCTCCCCTGCTCACCCTGCTCTTCTTTGCGCTCGTCGCCTATCTGGTTATCCTGCGGATCACAAAACCGGGGCCCTACAAGGAGTTCTGGCAGCGCAACGTGGCGTTTCGCGCCGTGTACACCACGGGGCTCATGCTGATCATCCTCATGGGCTTTATCGAGGATTCCGGCATCTTCATGCCGGCGCTCTACCTCATCTTCATGATGGCGGGCTTTGTGTGGCTGGTCTGCGACCTCCACCGCTGGCAGATCCGCGAATGGGTCAAGAACAAGGCACGCGCCAACCTGCACGAGCTCCAGCGCCTGGGCAGTCATAAGCCTGCGGAGAAAACCAAGCCAAGAACAGCCCGCACAGCGCCCAGACATCTGAAACAAGCGCAGCAGGGGGATGCCTCCCCTGCCCTGGCTGCCCCGGCCGCCTCGCCCGAGAAGCCAAGACAGGGGGACGGGGCACCTGTCCCAGAGCAGGAGCAACAGCCTCGCGCCTCATCTTCGCGCGCACAGCAGGAGCCGCAAAGCTCCCAACCCTCGGTGGGGCGCTCGACGGCGACGATGGCGACGGCCACACTGCTCTCGCGCATCACCGGCTTTGTGCGCACCTGGGCACTTGCCTTCGCCTTGGGCAACACGATGTTCTCGTCGGCCTACTACGTTGCCAACAACTTGCCCAACAGCGTATATGAGCTGGTGCTGGGCGGCGTCTTTAGCACCGCTTTTCTCCCCTTGTATATGGCGCGACTCAAGGAGCGAGGCAAGCGGGGTTCGGCGGCGTATGCCTCCAACCTGCTGAGCATCGGAGTGCTCGTGCTGGGGATTATTGCGCTTCTGGCCACCGTCTTTGCTCCGCAGGTCGTGTTCACCCAGACCTTCATGACACAGGGTTCCGATGCCGAGCTGGCAGTGTTCTTCTTCAGGTTCTTTGCTGTGCAGATGGTGTTTTATGGTGTAGGCGCCATCATCGGCGGGATACTCAACGCACATCGCAACTTTCTGTGGCCGGCGCTGGGACCCCTCTTTAACAACCTGGTGATCATCGTCGTGTACTTTGGCTTCCCGTTCATCAGCGGCTTCAACCAGCTTGCTGGCATGATCTGGCTCGCGGTGGGCACAACGCTGGGCGTGGTTGCCATGTTCGCCGTACAGGTTCCCGCACTGCTCAAACTCAAGCTTCCCCTGCGCTTTCACATCAATTTCAAGGATCCTGCCCTCAGAGAGACCCTGAGGGTAGCCCTACCCGTGACCCTCTTCATCATCATGAGTCTTATCACGGTAAGCGTGATGAACGCCTACTCGCTCAAGGCCAATTCAAACGGCCCCACCACCTTAGGCTTTGCCTGGCTTTGGTACATGCTGCCCTATGGCGTGATTGGCGTGGCGCTGAGCACGGCATTGTTCACCGAGATGAGCGCTGCCTCCGCCGCCAAGGATTGGGCGCTGTTCCGCGCCAACGTGAGCAAGGGGCTGCGCACCACCATCTTCTTGATACTGCCATTGGCTGCGCTGATGTTCGCTCTTGCCAAGCAGCTGGCGGGTCTTTACCATGCGGGAAAGTTCAACTATGAAGACGTGCAGGTTGTGGCGCAGGTGCTCAGTTGCTGGTGCATCTCGCTGCCCTTCTTCGCGGCATATCAGTTTCTCTATCGCGCCTTCAGCTCGCTGCGCGACCTCAAGCGCTTCATCAAGATCGATGCCTGCGGCCGTGTGCTGCAGGCGACACTTTATGCCGTGCTGACCACCGGCATCGGTGACTGGGGCGGCCTGGGGCTTATCGGCATACCCCTGGCGGATGCCATCACCTACGCGCTGCTTTTCTTTGTGATGAGCCTGGTGCTGCAAAAGCGCATCGGCTCCTTTGGGCTTGAAGCTGTCTTGAAAGACGGGGGCAAGACTTTGGTGGCAGCTCTGCTCGCCGCGGCCCTTCCCGCCGTGGTGGCATATTCGGGCTTTGATGAAACAATCGCCATCTCGCTTGTAACGGTGGCGCTCTGCGGCCTGGGCGGGCTGACGATCTTCTACCTGCTGTGCAAACTCCTCAAGGTACCCGAGGTAGCAACCATCAGCACCCTGCTCAGTCGCGTGACAGGCAGGCTCCGCAGACCCCGCGGCGGGGGGTGATGCCCTGATGCAGGTTGTTGCCCTTATCCCCGCCTATAATGAGGAGAAGACCATTGCGCAAACAGTCGAGGCCGCTTTGCACATCGCGGGCGTGAGCCAGGTGCTGGTGGTCGACGACGGCTCAACCGACGCCACAGCAGCCCGTGCCAACAAGGCGGGTGCCACGGTGGTGAAAAGCCCGCGCAACAGGGGCAAAGGTGCCGCCCTCGAGTTGGGGGTCGAGGCGCTGGGCGGCGGGGCGGCGGCGGGAGACGCATTGCCTGGGCCGCCGCCTGGGGTCGAGGCGCTGGACGGCGGGGCGGAAGAGCATGGATTGACCCGCCAAGCTGGCGCGCTTGCTGAGGCACTCGACGCTTGGGCGGCACTCGATGCTGCGACCCAACACCCCGACATCATTCTGCTGCTCGATGCCGATCTGGAAGCAACCGCCGCGCAAGCCGAGCCTCTGCTTGCGCCCCTGCTTGCCGATAAGGCTGCGATGGCCATCGCCCTGCCTCCCGCTCCCAACAAGAAGGGCGGATTTGGCCTGGTTAAGAACCTGGCGCGTGACGCGATATTTAAGCTGGGCGACGGCTTTGAGGCGCAAGCCCCCTTAAGCGGTCAACGCGCACTCACCTGGGACTGCCTGCAGGCGCTGCGCCCCTTTGCTCAGCGCTATGGTGTCGAGGTCGCGCTCACCATTCGTGCACTGCAACAGGGGTTCAGGGTCGTCGAGGTGCCCGTTGCCACACGGCACCGCGAAACCGGCCGCGACCTGCAGGGTTTCATCCACCGCGGCAAGCAATACCTCGACGTCAAGCGCGCGCTACGAGAGCTGCGGCGCTAGTAGTCTGATTCAAAGTATCTGTTATACAGTTACTTGCAATATCGAGAGAATCTGCTACTTTAGACACTAGTGCCCTGTAACAGCTAAAAATGTACAGAGTCACTTGTTCATATTCCGCATTGCTGCGTTGTCCTTCCTCACATTACGTACAGTAGTGCTCGGTCGGACGCCTTGCACTACGAAAT
>JAITTM010000187.1 GCA_031286975.1 Coriobacteriales bacterium | reverse complement strand
TTTGGCTCTGCAAGTTGCTCAGCGACCTCAAGCTCTATCCCAGCAGCTTCAGCAAGTACGGCAGGGTCTACACCCAGCATATCCAACCCCAGAAAGGACAGCCATGTTCGAATCCATCTTTGCAACCACTCCCGACGCGACGTTCACAGCCTTTGAGTTACTCAGCGCCCTTGCGGCAGCCCTGCTCCTTGGCCTACTCATAAGCTTTGTCTATCTGCGCACGCATCGCGATGAGCCCCTGTACGGGTTCATCATCACCTTGGTGATACTGCCGGCCATCGTGACGGTCATCATCATGATGGTGGGCAACAACATCGCTCGCGCCTTCAGCCTTGCTGGAGCCTTTGCCATCATCCGCTTTCGCTCTGCGCCGGGTGACCCCAAAAACATCGCCTACGTGTTGTTCACCATGGCCGTTGGGCTGGCAACCGGCATGGGCTACCTGCTGTATGCCGCGATTATCACCGTCGTTTTGTGCGTCGCGATGGTAGTGATCGACCTCACGCACTTTGGGCAGCCCAAAGGCAGCAAGAAACTGCTCAAGATCACCATTCCTGAAGACATGGATTATCAGGACGCGCTGAGCGGCGTGCTTGAGCGCTTTACCACCACCTACACCTTGCAACGAATCAAGACGACCAACCTCGGCAGCCTCTACCAGCTGATTTATACCGTCACCACCAAAAGCGATTGCGACGAGAAAGCCTTTATCGACGAGCTTCGCTGCCGCAACGGCAACCTCACCATCACCCTGGCATTCAATGCCCCCACGGGCGAGTTCTAAAAAGGAGAGAAAACCATGCACCCACAAACTCTTTCAAGGGAGAAAACCATGCACACGCGAATCCGCACAATCCTCACGCTTTTGATGGCGGCTCTGTTGGCACTCAGTGCGCTTACCGCCTGCGGCGCGGCGGGCTCCCCGGCACCCAGTGAGCCTGCCACTAACGCCCCCACCGCTTCCAGCGCCGCCTCCGCGCCCGCCACCACTACGCCCGCAAGCACAACCACCGCACAGGCGCTCGAGCTCAAAGACGAGGATCTCGACGCCTCCTGGGATGCCACCACCGCCACCACCATCACCTTAAGCGGCACCTCCGCCACCGTTGAGGGCGCAGGTGCAGCCGCTGCGGGCGGCATCGTTACCATCACCACGGCGGGCACCTATGTGCTGAGCGGCACCCTCAGCGACGGCTCGATTGAGGTAGCAGCCACGCAAAACGACCTGGTGCACCTGGTGCTCAACGGCGCCAGCATCACCAACACAAAAGGTGCGGCGATCTATGCCTCCCAATGCGATAAGCTTGTGCTCACGCTCGCCGATGGCACGCACAACAGCGTGACCGATGGGGGAGCAGCCTTCACCTATGCGGACGCGGTGGAGGAGGAGCCCAACGCCGCGCTCTTCGTCAAGGACGACCTCAGCATCAACGGCACAGGTGCGCTTAACGTGCAGGCGACCTGGAACAACGGCATCCAAACCAAGGACGACCTGCTGCTTGTGAGCGGTACACTGACGGTCGACGCCGTGCACCACGCCTTGGTGGGTCACGACTCGGTGGGTGCGGTTGGCGGCACCTATGAGCTTGTGGCGGGGGCACAGGGTGTCCGCGCAAACAAGGAGGCCGACGCTGCGGCCGGCTGGATCATCATCGAGGGCGGCAGCTTCAACGTCACGGCAACCGATGACGCCCTCCACGCAACCAACGACATCAAGCTGCTGGGCGGCGATCTGCAACTGGCAACAGGAGACGACGGCATCCACTCCGATACCAACCTCATCATCAGCGACGGCAGCGTCACGGTCAGCGAATCCTACGAGGGCCTTGAGGCCGCCAACATCGACATCCAGGGCGGCAGCCTCGACGTGATCTCAAGCGACGACGGCCTTAACGCGGCCGGTGGTGCCGACGCAAGCGGCACGGGCGGCGGCTTTGGCGGCGACCCCTTCGCCGCATCCGGCAACTACTCCATCACCATAGGCGGCGGCAGCATCCAGTTGCGCTCCGGCGGCGACGGCATCGACTCAAATGGGCCCATCACCATAAGCGGCGGCACCATCTACTCCTACATCGATTCGCAGGCCAACGGCGCGATAGACACCGACGGCAGCTTTGCTGTGACCGGCGGCACGCTGGTCTACGGCGGCTCCGACGTGGGCGTGGTGCCCACCACCGGCTCCACGCAAAGCTACGTCTACGTGAGCGGCTCGTTTGCCAAGGGCTCTATAGTGCGTGTTGAGAAGGCCGGGCAACTCCTTATAGAGGCGACCGTCACCCTCGATTGCCCGCTGCTCGCCTTGTCCTCGCCAGACATCGCGGCAGGTGGGAGCTACGAGGTCTATAGCGGTGACAGCCTGCTCGCCACGGTGACAGCCGGCGAGGGCGGCGGCATGGGCGGCATGGGTGGCCCCGGCGGCGGCATGGGCGGCGGTGGCCACGGTGGCCCCGGCACCGGTATCCCCGCGGGTGCCCTGCCCCAATAGCCTGAAGCCACGTGCCTACCCGTCACAAGAGCCAAATCGCCAACCCCACAAGCAAGGCGCCAGCAAGAAGAGCCAATCCGTGCTATCATTGCAAGGTCGGGCGGGGGCGCTGATTATGGAAAGGTGGGATCTTTCGGGATGGGTACCGAGCGGATAGAATCCAATATATCGATCGTGATTGACAGGGTGCTGGAGCAATTTGCGGTTGGAGGCCCTGGATGGTATGCCATTCTCTTGTTGTTGGCGATCATCGTGTTGGTCGATTTTGGCCGAGCTGCCTACGGTGCGCGTAGACGCTCGCTTGAAAGCAGGCAATTCCTCTTTCTCTGCGTGCCAATCCTGTTGTGGACAGCCCTGCATCTCTCCTTGGCGTTCTTTTTTCCCACATACGCTGACGAAACCTGGGTGCTTGCGCTCTCAGATACGCTCAAGGCCTTTATCCTGGCGCTGCTTTGCCTGCATGTGTGGAGCCAGGTATCATTCAGGCCGATAACCGCGACAACCGTCGTGCGCTATCTTACTGTTCCGGTGGTCTTGCTTGGCATTGCTGCGCTCCTGTACTTCTATCCCAACCTTAACCCGGGCGCGTCAATCCAGGACGTGGGGATGCAGGCCAGCCAGCAGGTGACGAATCAAGGTGCCCTGACCACCGAGCAGGATGCGGTGTTACAGGCAGGTTTGCAGGCAGGGCAGGAGGCACTGAACCTGCATTCGTTGCAAGCATTTTTGTTTACCGTGTTCAGCCTGGTTATCCTTGCGCGCTCGTATCTGCTCTGCTTTAACGTCTTTTATCAGATGCCCAGGCATATGCGGCTCTCTACTCACAAGCTACTTCTGGCGATAAGTGCCGTTGCTCTGGTGTGGCTGCTCGACATAGCCGTTACGCTCCCGGTGGGGCTTAACAATGCGCTGACCGCGCTTTCTTATTTCATTACACTGTACGCGTTTTTTGCGGCTTTCTTTATCGCAAACTCTTCAAACGTCATTGTCACTTCGCGCGAGTTCGTCTTTGCCAGCCTGTCGACCTTTGTTATCACGGTCAGTCTCAAGGGCAACATCTTAGACTGCAACAAAAAAGGTCTTGTAGAGGGCAACCTGCTGCCCATGCCCCGCTATAAGGAGCCCTACGAGGACTATCGCAAGCGTATCCTCACCAGCTGCAACGGCGTGATGTCGCCCCATGACGAGAACGTCATCACCGCGACGATAAACGGCGTCGAGCAACACTACCTCTTCACTCCGCATAACATCGGGTATCACGGGCGGGGCTTTGGTCGTCTGGTCGAGATAAGTGAGATCACCAAGACCTACTCCGTCCTGCGCTACCTTGAGGACATCGCGATGTATGACAACCTTACGGGCCTGCAAAACAGAAATGCCTATATCGAGAAGGTCAAGGCTATTGTGACTGCAGAGAATATGCCGCTCGGCATTATCGTAGGCGATGTCAACAATCTTAAGAAGATCAATGATACGCTGGGGCATTTGCAGGGCGACCAGTTGCTCACAACAATCACTGACATCATCAACGCAAATACGCCCCTAGGAGCATCGGTGTTCCGCATAGGCGGTGATGAGTTGGTGCTGCTGCTGCCGCGCACCGACGTAGAGACGATACAGCGATTTGTGCGGGATGTCACCGTCGCCTGCGCCGAAGCGAAGGATCCCGACTTTGGCGCGCCCAGTATCTCTTGGGGTCTGGCCATGATGATGGATGCGGCACAAGACTACAATGAGGTATTCAGAGCGGCTGACGCCATGATGTATGAGAACAAACGCAGGAGCAAAGAGGTCAGCATCAGCGGTGTTGTGGATACGGGACGGTTCCCCGTGGTACACGCCCTCAAAGCGCCTGCCCCTGACGAGGTGGGAGAAACTGATGAGGCCGACGTGGCCGACGAGACTGAAGCGGCTGACGCGCCCGCTGCAGCCGGCGCGGTTGCCCCTGACGTGGCTGAAGCGGCCGACGTGACTGATGACCGCGGTTACGTGGAGCCCATCTGAGTTCTTTGGCCGCCTGGCATCGCCCACGCTAATGACCGTATTAAATTGAACTCTAGCCGAATTCAGATAACCCGAAAAGGGGATTTTGTGGATTTTGGGGTTTATGGGTTTGTGAGTGGGGCATCTAGCAGTATTATTGAGCCAAATCTGAGCAAAATCTGTAGAAATCATGCGGGTTTGTTGGACACC
>JAITTM010000196.1 GCA_031286975.1 Coriobacteriales bacterium | reverse complement strand
GTGGTGCCCGGCGATTTGGTGGTGGGCTGCGACTCGCACACCTGCACCTATGGGGCGCTCAACATCTTTAGCACTGGCGTGGGCTCCACCGACGGCGCGGCGGCGATGGTCGCCGGCAAGCTCTGGTTCAAGGTGCCCGAGACCATCCACGTCATCATAGAGGGCGCGCTGTCGGCGGGTGTCTATTCAAAGGATATCATCCTCTATCTGGCCGGGCTCATCGGCGTTGACGGTGCGACCTACCAGGCGTTGGAGTTCAGCGGCAGCACTATCGACGCGCTGAGCATCGACGCGCGCATGACTATCAGCAACATGGCCATCGAGGTGGGTGCCAAGGCGGGGCTCATGAAAGCTGATGAGAAGACCGCGGCCTTCTTTGCCGCACGAGGCGAGCTCGCCCGCGCTCCCCGTCCCGTCGACCCCGACCCCGACGCGGTATACGCGCAGACTATCGAGATCGATGCCACGGCGCTTGAGCCGCAGATCGCCAAACCGCATGCGGTGGGCAACGTGGTTTCTGTGACCGAGGTCGCTGGCACGCCTATTGCCCAGGGTGTGATTGGAACCTGCACCAATGGGCGTCTGGAGGATTTTGCGGTTGCTGCCCGTATGCTGGGGGGGCGCCGTATCCATCCCGATTGCCGCCTGGTGGTTGCCCCGGCGTCCAAGGACATCTATCTGGCCGCCATGGCGGAGGGCTACATCCAGACGCTGGTCGAGGCGGGTGCCTGCGTGGTCACCCCCGGCTGCGGCCCCTGTGTGGGCACCCACAACGGGGTGCCGAGCGATGGCGAGAACGTGATCTCGACCGCCAATCGCAACTTCAAGGGGCGCATGGGCAACAGCAACTCGTTCATCTACCTGGGCAGCCCCGCAACCGTGGCCGCCAGCGTACTCGAAGCGCAGATAACCGACCCGAGGAAGTATCTATGAGCATTCAGGCACAGGCATTCAAGTTTGGCGACGACATCAACACCGACTACATCATTTCGGGCAAGTACAAGTTCAAGTCCAACGACATGAACGAGATGGCGCAGCATGCCATGGAGGAGCTTGACCCCCACTACTATGAGCGGGTCTCTGCCCAGGGAGGCATACTCGTGGCGGGTAGCAACTTTGGTTGCGGGTCGTCACGCGAGCAGGCACCGCTCGTTCTTATCCACAGCAATACCAAGGTGGTGCTGGCACAGAGCTTTGCGCGCATCTTCTTTCGCAACGCCATCAACACCGGCCTGCCGGTTGTGGAATGCGATACCACGCGCATCGATGAGGGGGATACCATTGAGGTCGATCTTGAGGCCGGCGTGGTAAAGAACCTGACCAAGAACGAGGAGCTACCCTGTGCCCCGCTGCCCGCCGTGATGGCGAAGCTGCTGGCTGATGGGGGACTCGCGGCGCATTTCAAGAAGAATGGTGGCTTTGCATTATGACAGCAAAAAGCGCAGAGAAGAGCACGGCCAAGAGCGTTACCAAGAGCACGGCCAAGGGCGCGAAAGGTGCCAAGGACAGCAACGACAAGCAGATCGTCTTCGACCCCTCCGCCGACCGTGCGACCATCGCGAACCAGGCGCTGCAGGACACGGTGATACTCGAGGCGCTGATCGAGAACCTCTCGACCGATGTGCGCCGTATACGGCAGTTCAGCGCCGCGGCGATAGGCGTGGTCTCCGAGAGCAACCCGGGCACGCTCGTGCCCTACATCCCGCAGGTTGCCGATGCGCTGCATCGCCCCGAGGCGCAGACCCGTTGGGAATGCCTTGACGTGCTCACTCGCGTTGTGGCGCTCGACCCTGACGCGACCGACGAGGCCTTAAGTGGCGCGGAATCCTCGCTCTATGATGAGGAGTCAGGGCCTGCCCGGCTTGCGGCGGTGCGTTTTCTTTGCACCTATGGCGCACTGGATGCCGCGCGCGCAACGAGGATATGGCCCCTGCTTGACGAGGCTATCCAGTGCTACCACGGCGATCCTGAGTTCAGCGACATGCTGGTGAGTGTGATCGCCTTCAGTGGCGGCAAGATAGGCAAGGACGTTAAAAAATCGCTCGCCAGCCGCATGGATTTCGATGCCAAGAACGCAAAAGGCGCCCTCAAGCGGCGCGCCGCGCAAATCGTCGAACTCTGTAGCAAGAAATAGGAGCCTCATGTCAAACAGAATCCACATGACCACACCTTTGGTCGAACTCGACGGCGACGAGATGACCCGCATCATCTGGGCATGGGTCAAGGAGATACTCATTGCGCCTTATGTCGAGCTCAAGACAGTCTATTTTGACCTAGGTCTCAAGGAGCGCGAGCGCACCAAGGACCGCATCACCGTTGAGGCCGCCGAGGCCATCAAGCGCTACGGCGTGGGCGTCAAGTGCGCCACCATCACCCCTAATGCCGAGCGCGTGGAGGAGTACGGCTTAAGCGAGATGTACAAATCGCCCAATGGCACGATACGCGCCCTGCTCGATGGCACGGTTTTCAGGGCGCCCATCCTCGCAACGGGCATCGTCCCCTACATCGGCACTTGGCAAAAACCCATCACCCTTGCCCGTCATGCCTATGGCGACATCTATAAAAACGTGGAGCTGTCGGTTGAGGGCGAGCTGCGTGGCGCGAAGGCCGAGCTAGTGGTGACGGCACCCGATGGTACGGAGAAGCGCGCCCTTATCCACGACTTTGGGCAGGGGAGCGCGCAGACAGGCATCATCCAGGGCGTGCACAACAGGGATGATTCCATCGAGTCGTTTGCCCACGCCTGCTTGAGCTATGCGCTTGCCACCAGGCAAGACCTCTGGTTTGGCACCAAGGATACCATCTCGAAGACCTACGACCGCCGTTTTCGCGACATCTTTGACGAGGTGTTCGCCGCGCAGTATGCCCAGCAGTTCGAAGCGGCGGGCATTGAGTACTTCTATACGCTCATCGATGATGCCGTTGCACGCGTGGTTCGCAGCGAGGGCGGCTTTATCTGGGCCTGCAAGAATTACGATGGCGATGTGATGAGCGACATGGTGGCGACGGCCTTTGGCTCGCTGGCCATGATGACCTCGGTGCTGGTCTCGCCCAAAGGATACTTCGAGTATGAGGCGGCGCACGGCACGGTGCAGCGCCACTATTATCGGCATCTTAAAGGGGAGACGACCTCCACCAACTCGGTGGCGACGCTCTTTGCCTGGACGGGCGCGCTGGCCAAACGCGGTGAGCTGGACGGGTTGCCCGAGCTGAGTGCTTTTGCGCAGCGACTCGAGGCGGCAACGCTGACAACCATCGCCAGCGGCGTGATGACTGGCGACCTTTATGAACTCTCAACGCTTAAAAACAAGCAGAAGGTGGACACCCGCGCGTTCTTGGAGGCCATCAAAGGCTTTCTCTGAGCGGATTGAGCGGATTGAGCGGACGCAGAAAACCCGTCACTGCGCAAAACCCGCCATGGGCGCTGAACGTGCAAAACGGAGACACAAAAAAAGAGAGCACCCTGGTGGGCGCTCTCTTTTTTTGCGGAAACGGATGCGGATGAACGGCTAGTGCTCTGTTAAGTCATAAACTTCTTGTAAGCAGCGAGGATTTTTTGTGCCAGACAAGGCAGGAATCCCTCTGCGTACTGGACGTACGGAGAGGGATTCCTAACGCCGTATGGCGCAATAAAAGACCGTCGGCTACTGAAGTTTAGAGCCTAACAGAGCACTAGGCTTTTGCTACCTCGCACAGACCGCAGGCAAAGGGAGGAAAGCCGGTTATAGGGTCGAAGTCACGGGTGGTGAGCAGGTTGACGTCCGCCTGGTGCCAGCCGTGGAAGATGTCCACCACGCCGGGCATCACGATGTTGGTCACCTCCGCGAGCATCTCGATTTCACCCTGCTGGTTGAATACCTTGACCTTGTCACCGTCTGCCAAGCCACGAGCTTGGGCATCAGCGGGATTCAGGCGCACAACGGGCTCGGGCATGAACTGGTTGAGCCAGGGCAGGTCGCGCAGTTTGCTGTGGGTATAATAGGGTATGCGCGAGCCGGTGTTGAGCACCAGCGGATACTGGGCAGCGTCGGCACCCAGAGGGCTTTGCACGGGCTCCTCATAGACGGGCAGGCCTTCAAAGCCCATGCTGGTGAGCACCTGGCTTACCAGCTCGACCTTGCCGGAGGGCGTGTTAAAGCCCGGCTGGCCATCGGCGCGCAGCTTGCCTGAGGCGTACTTGCGCTCCTCGGGGGGATTGCCGGGGATCTCAAAACCGTCAGGGCTCGCCTTGAGGTCGTCCAAGGTGACCTCAAGTTTGGTGGTTTTGAGCAGCTCTGTCAGGGCAGCTTCGACATTGCCGCCAAAGCACTGCTCTTCATAACCCAATGCGGAGCCCACCTCTAAGATGACGCGCCAATCCTCGCGTGCCTCACCCAGAGGTTCGATCACCGGCTCACGCAGGAATATCTTGCGCCCAAAGATGGAGAGTGCTGCCGTGCGCTCGTAGCACATGGCGGCGGGCAGGAGCAGGTCGACGAAGTCATGGGTCCAGGGGCGCATGTAGTAGTCAAGCGCTACGGTGAACTCCATATTCTTAAGAGCCTCTTGGTATTTGGGGGTATCCGGCCACATCATGGCATTGATGCCCAGCAAGAATCCGGCGCGGATCTTGCCCTCGGCTACCAGCTCGGGCAGATGCACGGTCTGCATCATCTTGTAGTACTTCGCCCACACGGGAAAGTCCTTGAGGTCGTAGCGACGCTCCTGGAAGCCTTCGGCCTCATAAACATCCTCAAGCTGGAAGCCCTTGCTTGAGGCGGCGTAGTCGAAGGGAAGCCCGGGTCCCAGCGCCATGCCACCCTTGACATCAAGAAAGCCGAGCAGGGCGGGAATCATAAAGACCGCACGCTGAAAATTGCCGACGTTGGTCTGGTGGCAGCCACCCTTTGAGCTGGTGACCAAAGTACCGGGGCCGTTCTCGGCGATGAGCTTGACGGCAGCGATGAGTTTATCGGCGGGAACCCAGGTTATCTCCTCGACTTTCTCGGGAGTGAAATCTGCCACATAGGCCTTGAGCTCCTCAAAACCGACGGTCCAATTGGCCACAAAGTCCTTGTCGTAGTACTCATTGACGATGATCTGGTTGATAAACCCAGCCGCCAGGGCACCGTCAGAACCGGGACGCACCTGCAGATGGATGTCGGCCAGACCACTGACCGTAGGCGTGATGCGAGGGTCGACCACGACGAACTTGACGCCGCGCTCCTTGGCGTCCATCAGGCCGCTGAAGCGATTGGGCTGCGACCATGCGGGGTTGATCGACCAGATGAGGCTGCACTTTGAGTCCGCACCGGGGTCGGCACCCATGCTCTGCTGGCCAAAGACCATGTTGGCGCACATCCAACTGGCTGCCGCACACACCGAGCTCTCGGTGCCATAGCTCGATGAGCCAAACAGGGTGGCCACGCGCTGCATGGCACCACGCGGCTCTTTGGGGTCGCCACAGAAGAAGAGCACCGAGTCGGCACCATGCTCAGCCTTGATGGCGTTAAAGCGCTCGGCGATGGTGGCGTAGGCTTCGTCCCAGGTGATGGGCTCGAACTGCGGGTCACCCGTGCCTTTCTCGTTGGTCCGCTTCATGGGGCTGAGCAGGCGATGGGGGTCATAGAGCTCCTGCAGGCTGGCGATGCCCTTGGCGCAAAGCGGCGTGGCGGGGTATTTTTCACGCGACTCGACGCGCACGATCTTGCCCTCTCTGATGTGGCATTTGATGCCGCATTTGGGCACGTGGTTACACATATCGCAGTAGCTGTACTTGAATTCGACGGGAGAATTCTCGTCGGCGAATGCCTCTGCGGGATGAGAGATGTCAAAGCCGCCAGCGCCCAGAGCTGCGCCTACAACGGCGACTCCGGCTGCACCCGCCACAAAGCTGCGACGGGTCATGCCCTTGCTAGCAAAGCTGCCGACCCCACTATCAGCAGTGGCGGTAGCGGTTGCGGTGGTGCCTGTGGTATCCATGGTTGCCTCCTGCGTGTTAAAACGAGCGGACGATGCGGTTGCGGTGTTATTTTTCATCGCTGGTACCTCCCGCTTCTGCGGCAGCCTTCTTCTTCTTGTTGCTGTACGCAACGCCACCGCCAACTGCTGCAGCGGCCACCACTACGGCGGCGCCACCTATGACAACGGGGTTGATGCCGCCTGCCTGCTCTGTTGGGGCTGCGGGCTCCTGAGGGTCTGTTGGCAGCGTGGGCGCGCCCACCAGAACTTTGGAGTCGATCATGTTGGCAGGCATACCGGCAGGTTGGACGTAATAGAAGCCGGTTGCGCCTACGCGTGTGGCCTTGCCCTCGGCCAGCTTGAGGGCGATTGCGCTTGAGGGGTCATCAACGTCGCCAAAGGTGCGCGCCTTGCCGGTGCAGTTGAGCACACAGGCGGGTTGGCCGCCCTCGGCAACCAGGTCGTGGCAAAACAGGCACTTCTCCGCGACATTTGTACGCTGGATACCCTCTGTCTGATAAGGAGCCAGGGGGGCATCGAAGTAGCCTTTGTCACCGTTGAGGTTGAGGTGGCGTCCGCCATAGGGGCAGGCGGCGACGCACTGACCGCAACCGATGCAGATCTCGTAGTCAACCAAGGTCACCCCGTCCTCGCCCTTAACGCTCGCGCCGGTGGGGCAGACCGTCACGCAGGCGGGATCGTCGCACTGCATGCAAAAATGCGGCAGATAGGCCGCTCCGGCTTGCGGATACTCCCCCCATTCACAGCGATCGACGTAACCCCAGGTCACACCGGGGCTCTGGTTGTTCTGCATCTGGCAGGCGACCACACAACCCTGGCAACCTGCGCACCGTGCGATATCGACGAGCATTCCCATTCGTGCCATATCGTTCACTTCCTTCCTCATACGCTCCGATTCTTGTGATATGCCTACTCTACGCCGCGTGCAGGCAGGCTGTTAGATGCCCTGCACAGGCATATAAATTGCCAGTGCGAGGATAAAAACCTAGCCGCTGCTATGCTTTGTGGCACGCAGGCGCTAGAATAGTGGCAGAGAGGGAGGCGCAAAACATGCTGACAAAAGAAGACTACACCGCGGTCCTTATCCCAACGATGCCTTTTAAGAAGCTTAAGATCGGCGCGTATATCGACCAGGCGCGCAAGCGCAAGCTCTTCAAAGACGAGGTCATCACGGTCTCGGCGCACGACAAGGACGATCTGTACTATTACTATGTGGAGAAGGGCCAGATGCGCTGCTCGTTTACCAAGATAAACGGCGAGCCGGCCACCTTGTTCTTTCGCAACGAAGGCAACGCCTTCTCCATCGAATATGGCGGCATTGCCTCGCTGGGCGAATACAAGATGCACTACGTAGCCACCAAGGATACCGTGGTGTTCGGTTTTACGCAGGAGCAATTGTTTCGCATCATGCAGGAGGATCCGGAGATATACTACGAGTTCATTTTTGTCTGCCACATGGCCTTTGGACAGATGGGGCACCGTATCTCCAACACCGCCGTGCCCTCGTCCATGCAACGGCTCGTGATCTGGCTGCGCAAACTCTGCGCCATCCATGGGCCAGACGCGCAAGGGGCAAGCATCATACCCACCAACATCACCATCCAGCAATTGGCCGACCTTCTCTCCATCCACGTGACCACCTGCAGCCGCCTTATCAGCACGCTTGAGGCCGACGGCATCATCAAGCGCACGCGCAACGAGATCGCGGTCTACCACCTGGATCGCCTGAGCGACTACGAGGGCATCGACTGATGGGCGCTGTGACATAATAAGCAGACCATTAACAAGGCAAGGAGAAGACCGTGGATTACGATATCAAAGACATCACCCTGGCGGATGCCGGACGTGACCGCATCGAGTGGGCTGACCGCGACATGCCGGTGCTCGCCAGTATCCGTGAGCGTTTTGCGCGCGAGAAGCCCCTGGCAGGCATCCGCATCGCCGCCTGCCTGCATGTGACCACAGAGACCGCTAACCTCATGCGCACGCTGGTGGCCGGTGGTGCCGAGGTGGTGCTCTGCGCATCCAACCCACTCTCTACGCAAGATGACACCGCGGCGGCGCTGGTTGCGCACTATGGCGTGGCGACCTATGCCATCAAGGGCGAGGATACGCCCACCTACTATGCGCATATCGATGCCGCCATCGACAGCAAGCCGCAGATCACCATGGACGACGGGGCCGATGTGGTGAGCCGCATCCATGCCGAGCGTCCCGGGGCACTGGCAGGCATCATCGGCGGCACCGAGGAAACCACGACCGGCGTCATCCGCCTGGCTGCCATGGCGGCAGATGGCGCGCTCAGGTATCCCATCGTGGCGGTCAACGATGCCAAGACCAAGCACTTCTTTGACAATCGCTACGGCACGGGGCAATCCACGCTTGACGGCGTGGTGCGCGCCACCAACCGCCTTTTGGCGGGGCGCACCCTGGTAGTGAGCGGCTATGGCTGGTGCGGGCGCGGTGTCGCCTTGCGCGCTGCTGGCATGGGCATGAAGGTCATCATCTGCGAGGTCGACGCGCTCAAGGCACTTGAGGCGCATATGGACGGCTATCGCGTGATGACCGCCGTCGAGGCCGCCCGGGAGTGCGACATCTGGATCACCGTGACCGGCAACATCAATGTCATCGACGAGCCCGCCTTCAACACGCTCAAAGACGGTGCCATCATCTGCAACTCGGGGCACTTCAATGCCGAGATCAACATCCCCTGGCTTGAGGCAAACGCCACCGCCAAACGCGAACTCAAGCCGCTTGTTGAGGAGTACACCTTGCCCAACGGGCGCTCGGTCATCCTGCTTGCCGAGGGGCGTCTCATCAACCTCAGCGCCGCCGAGGGCCATCCCGCCGAGGTCATGGACATGAGTTTTGCCAACCAGGCGCTCTGTGCCGAGTACCTGGTGCGCAACGCCGCGACCCTTGCCCCGGCAGTTCACTTTGTGCCCGAGGCAATCGACACCCGCATAGCCCGCCTCAAACTCGCCAGTGTGGGCGCCTCAATCGACACGCTCACAGCAGAGCAGGAGGAGTATCTTAACTCGTGGGATATGGGCACGGTGTGATGCCAAAGGCTGACTTCAGCTCGTTACCGCGCACCGTCTGGTGGGAGGATCCCAACAGCAACGGGCTCGCGTCCGTCTGTCTTATCGACCAGACGCGCCTGCCCCTGCAAGGTGATGTGCTCGCCTGCCACACCCTTGAGGGTGTCGAGCTTGCCATCAAGTCGCTTGCCCTGCGCGGCGCCCCGGCACTGGGTGTGGGCGCGGCGCTGGCCCTGGCGCTCTGGAGCGTAAACGAGGCAACGGAGACCACTACCACCGACTTTCTTAAAGGCTTGGATAAGGCCGCCCAGAAGATCGCCGCCGCGCGTCCCACGGCCGTCAACCTCAGCTGGGGTGCCCGCCACATCGTGGAGGTCGCGCAGGCCGCCGCCGCGCAGCTCGAGCTCGCAGCACTCAAGAACCTGATCGTCGCCACGGCGCAGCAGATGGCAAGCGACGATGAGCGCTGCAACCGCGCGATTGGCGCTAACGGTGCGCCGTTGTTGGATCCGGGCTCGCGCGTGCTCACCGTCTGCAATGCCGGCTCGCTGGCTACCGTCTATTTTGGCACGGCACTGGGCGTGGTCTACACCGCCTTTGACCAGGGCAAGGTCGAGCACGTCTGGGTGACGGAGACCCGCCC
>JAITTM010000119.1 GCA_031286975.1 Coriobacteriales bacterium | reverse complement strand
CCCAACTGGGTGCCTCCATCGCATTTTATAACGCCGGCTTGCCGCGCAGTGACCGCAACGCTGTGGAGCAGCTCTTCCGCACGGGCGAGCTACGCTGCATCGTCTCGACGAGCGCCTTTGGCGAGGGCGTCAACATCCCCGATATCCGTCAAGTGGCGCTCTTTCATCTGCCGTTTAACGCCGTGGAGTTCAACCAGATGTCCGGACGCGCTGGACGCGACGGAAGCGAGGCGGGCATCCATCTGCTCTATGGCAAGGGAGACGCCCAGATAAACAGTCGGATATTGGAGTCAAACGCTCCCAGGCGCGAGGATCTGGCGACGCTCTATCGGGTGTTGATGGCGTATGCGCGACAGCAGGAAGAGCATGCCGCGGGCGTAGGCTCAGACGATAACTGCTTTGCCGTGGAGCATAGCGCCCTGGCTGCTGCCTGCGTCAAGACCGACCCCCGGTGCAGGCTCGACAGCTCCGCTGTGGCAATGGGCATCGCCACCTTTGCGGAGCTCGGTCTGGTGGAGTGGCGAGGATACCCCGTCGCTCGTACGCTCAGGGTAACCAAAGACGCACAAAGGGTTGAACTTTCGCAAAGCAGCCGATATCTTGAAGGATGCGAGGAGTTGGAGCTCTTCGCCCAGTTCAGGGACTGGGCACTCGGCGCCTCAGGGGAGGATCTTCTCGCACGCATAAACAGACCCATCCTCCCGCTCGGTCTTGGATGAGAGTGACAAATGACAGACGACCCGATATTCATAGAGGTAAGGGAAACCGATATATCGATCGACGCCTTTGAGAAGCTCGCGGTTCAGGCTGCCACCTATCTGGGTGCCGAGGAGGTCGAGCAGCTCAAGCATGCCTATGAGTTCGCGAAGAGCGCCCACAGGAAGCAGTTTCGCAAAACAGGCGAGCCCTATATCAACCACCCCGTGCAAGTCGCCCTTATCCTCGCTGAACTGCGGATGGACGTCGATACCATCACGGCCGCTCTTCTCCACGATACCGTTGAGGATGACCCCAACACCGAACTCGAGGATGTGGAGAAGGCCTTCAACGAAAACGTGCGCGACCTGGTTGACGGTGTGACCAAGATCAGCAGGATCGAGGTCGAATCGCTCAGTGAATCGCAGGTCAGGAACCTGCGCAAGATGCTGATTGCCATGTCGCGCGACATCCGCGTGATCGTTATCAAACTGGCTGACCGCCTGCATAATATGCGCACGCTCCAGGCCCTGCGCGAGGATAGGCGCATCTTCAAGGCACGTGAGACCATAGAGATCTATGCGCCGCTTGCCCATAGACTGGGCATCAATTCCATAAAATGGGAGCTTGAGGATCTGGCATTTTTCTACCTGGAGCCTGCGCGCTTCCAGCAGATATCGCGCATGGTCAGCGAGTCGCGCGAGGCCCGTGAGACCTATCTTAACCGCGTTATCGAACAACTTACCGCAGAACTGGCAAAGCCAAAGGTTGAGATCATGGCCAAGATCACGGGGCGTCCCAAGCACCTGTATTCCATCTATCAGAAGATGGCGCAGAAGGGCAAGGATTTCTCCGAGATATACGACCTTATCGCCCTGCGCGTCATCGTCGATTCGGTCAAGGATTGCTATTCGAGTCTGGGAGCGGTGCACACGCTCTGGCAGCCGATTCCGGGGCGCTTCAAGGATTACATCGCCATGCCCAAGTTCAACCGCTATCAATCGCTCCACACCACTGTCATCGGTCCGGCGGGGCAACCGCTTGAGATACAGATACGCACCAAGGAGATGCACCGTACCAGCGAGTATGGCGTCGCGGCCCACTGGCGCTATAAGGGCGGCAAGAGCGACATCGGCAACAAGGTGTTCGACGAGCAGCTGGTGTGGTTGCGTCAACTGCTCAATGAATCCGATGAGGACGACGACCCCAAGGCGTTCATCGCCTCCCTCAGAGAGAACCTTGAGGACGAGGAGGTCTTTGTCTTCACGCCAAAAGGCGAGGTCATCAGCCTGCGCACGGGGGCGACACCCATCGACTTCGCCTATGCGATACACACCGAGGTGGGCAACCATTGCGTCGGCGCGAAGGTGAACGGTAGCATCGTTCCGCTTTCGTACGAGTTGCAGATGGGGGATCGCGTGGAGGTGCTCACGCAAAAGAACTCCGGTCCCTCCCGCGACTGGCTGAGCGTTGTCAAGACACCCTCCGCGCGCTCGAAGATACGAGCCTACTTCTCCAAGATGACCCGTGGCGACGACATCATGCAGGGGCGTGAGCTTTTAGGGCGCGAGATGCGTAAGAACGGCCTGGGTATCTCATCATCACGCTCCATGCAGGCGCTCCGCAAGATAAGCGAGGAGCTGACACTGGGCTCGGTGGATGACCTGTTTATGCTCATCGGCTCAGGCAAGCAGAGCGCCAAGCAGATCAGCAACAAACTGCTCCGCATCCTGCTCAAACCCACTGAAGAGCTGCCCGCGACCTCACCGCAGATGCTTTTGGGGCTTGATACCCTTACCGCGTCGGTGCTGGAACCCGTCAAGCCGCGCAAGCCGCAAAAGCCCAGAAGCTCGTCGGGCGTGGTGGTGCGTGGCATCGACGACGTGCTGGTGCGCCTTTCGCATTGCTGCAACCCCGTGCCGGGCGACGATATCATCGGCTTTGTGACACGCGGCAGGGGAGTCTCGGTTCATCGCTCGAACTGTCCTAACGCCAAGGAACTGCTCGCCTCACCCGAGCGGATAATCGAGGTCGAGTGGGAGAAGACCGGCTTTGTGAGCGGCACCTATAACGTCGAGGTCTTTATCGAGGCGATCGACCGCCTGCGGCTGCTGCAGGATGTGACCGTTGAGCTGGCGGGGAGCGGTGTCAATATCCTGGGGGCTAATCTCGCGACGCATAAGGACGGTATCGTCGAGATGCGCTTTTTGTTCGAGGTCAGTGAGACCGCCTATATCGACAAGATACTCCACGACCTGATTACCGTCGAAGGCGTAATCGATGCGCGCCGCATGTTGCCCGGCGAGGTCGTGCGCAAACGAAAGGATCTATAACCATGTTTGTCGAACTTTTGAAACTACGTGCCCGCGGTACTATCAACCTCATCGTTAACTGCTATCTGGTGAGTGCGCACGAGGCTGCCACGAGCGTACTCGTTATCGACCCCGGTGCCTCCCTCACTCGCATCGAGGCCGCGCTCAAGGGGCGTGCGGTGGAGGGCATCGTGTTGACGCACGGGCACTTCGACCACATCGGTGCCTTGGGTGAACTAGCGGAGAAGACCGGGGCTCCTGTCTACGCACACACACGTAGCAATTTAGCCAAGAATCTCAACCCCTTCGATCCCTCTGCTGAGGGTGCCAGCATCAAGCCCGACGTGATCACCCATACGGTTGGCAACGGCGACCGTATCACGGCAGCAGGCTTGACCTTGGAAGTATTGTATACGCCGGGTCATTCGCGGGACAGCATCTGCCTGTACAGCGCGGAGGATGCGGTGCTATTCTCGGGAGACACCCTGTTTTACGGCACCACGGGCCGCACCGACCTTAAGGATGGCAGTCCCCGGCAGATGCACAAGAGCCTGCGGCGGCTCGCCCTTCTCCCTGATGAAACCAAGATCCTGCCAGGTCATGATCGCGCAACGAGCATAGCCCTTGAGCGCCACCGCGCTCTGGTGGAGTATTAGCCAAAGAGGTCAGGAGGCCGCGTATGTATATCGCTGTTGTACAGACAAACCCAAAGGCAGGTGCCCTTAAGGAGAACGCGCAAAAGGCCCTTGCCCTACTCGATGAGTTGGCGGCCAATCCGTATCCGCCCGACCTCGTGGTCTTTCCTGCCTACGCACTTTGCGGGGGCCCCCTTGAGGGGCTTGTCGCCTCGGATGCCTTTGCGGCCGAGTGCCTCGATGTCGCTCGGGATTTCATTGCGCGCGCGGCGCTTCCCACCTTGATAGGCTCAGTGGTGCCGCGCCCGCTGGAGGACAGCTACAGCTTTATATGCGAGCCCGAGATACTCTATAGCAAGGACGGAAAGGGCGGCGCGCTCGGCTTTGTTGATTTTGAGAACAGCTGGGATTACGACAAGAGGGCGTCGGACGTGACCATCGTGCTGGATGGGCACACCATCACGGTCTTGCAGGATGATTTTCCGGAGCCCGACGACGATTTCTCGGATTCGGAGATACTCATACTGATGCTCGCCAAGGAGTATCACAACACCAACTCGATGTTCACCTCGTCACAGCAGCTGAACTATCTGCGCTCCCTGGCGCAGGACTCCAACGCCTGGATCGTCTGTGTCAATCTGGTGGGTGGGCAAGACGCGACTGTCTTTGACGGCGCGAGCCTGCTACTCGACAACACGGGTGCGGTCGTTGAGGCGGCGGGGCCTTTTGTCGAGCAGCTTTTTACCCACAACATCCCCTTGACTGACCTTGATCCGAGCAAGGCGATTCCCGAGCGGATCGGTCGCAACGCCGATCACAGCTTTATCAAGCCGCTGCTGCCCTACGAGGCGGACTGGCGTGCTCTTACGCTTGCGGTCAGCGACTATCTGGGCAAGAACGGCTTTACCGATGTGGTGCTGGGGCTCTCGGGCGGCATCGATTCCGCCGTAACTGCCACGCTTGCCGTTGACGCGTTGGGGCCTGAGCATGTGCATGGCGTGCTCATGCCGGGGCCCTATTCATCGGAGGGCAGCATCAGCGATGCGACAGCACTGGCACAGAACCTGGGTATCGAGACCCATACCCTGCCCATCACCCTGCCTTTTGAGACCTTCAAATCGGTCTCGCAGGAGGTTTTGGGCCAGGAGGGCTCAGCTTTGGCGCTGCAGAATCTCCAGGCACGTATCAGGACCATCTATCTGATGCATCTCTCCAACACCTTTAACTGGCTCCTGCTCAATACGGGCAACAAATCCGAGGCAGCCATGGGTTTCTCCACCTTGTACGGAGATACGGCGGGCGCCTTTGCTCCGCTCGGCAACCTCTATAAGGACGACGTGTATGGGCTGGCCGCCTGGCGCAACCGGCAAGGGCAGATCATACCCCCCGCCATACTTGAGAAAGCTCCCTCTGCCGAGCTGTATGAGGGGCAGACCGATCAGGACAGCCTGCCGCCCTATGCGGAGCTCGACCGCATCCTGCATCTGCATATCGAGGATGGCCTGGGGATCGACCAGATCATGGAGTTCGCGCGCCTTGAGTCTGATGCGCCGCTTGACATCAATCTGGTTGAGGAGGTGTTGCGGTCGGTCGCGCGAGCCGAGTTCAAGCGGCGCCAGGAGCCGCTTGCCCCTACACTGGGCTATCAGGATATGTGCCTGGATCGCAACTGGCCCATCACCAACGGCTTCAGCGATCATTCACGCAATCTCTCCAGCCAGAGGGATTTTGGCGCGTATCTGAGCATGATCTATTCGGGGGAGTTCCCCAATGGGTGGGATATCTCTGCAAACTGACGCTGAACAGAAACGGGATTCCCTGCTGACGCGCTGCAAGCCCTGGATCATCGATGGGGGCACGGTTGTTGCCGTCATCGCGTTCTCGCTCGTGCAACTGCAGCTCACCACGAGTTATTATCTCATCGTCGATGAGGGTTATCGCACGCTGGCTGGGTACGTGCAGCCGGGGCTCGATGTGGGTACGGTCGCGCTGCTCTTCCTCTGCGCGCTGCCCCTTTTGCTGCGGCGCGTGTTTCCCTTGGCGATCTGGGCGATGTGCCTGCTGCTCTATCTGGTGACACAGTTGGCGCACAACGACCATCTCATCTCAGTGGCGGCGCCCATGGTCGCGCTCTATACCATCGCGACCATGCGGCCACGCCGGGTCGCCCTTGCCGTTTTGGGCATCAGCTGTGTGGTGCTGGTCTTTGTGCCCCTGTTTGCCTCAAGCCCTCTGCTCTCGGTGCTGGTGCGTGTCCAGAATGTGGCCTTGCTGGTTGCGGCCACCGCATTGGGCGATGCCATGCGCGCACGACAGGATTCCATCGCGGTCATCCGTAAGCGTGCGGAGGAGGCGGAGCGCGCCCAGGAGGAGTTTGCCATGCGTCTAGTTGCCGACGAGCGTCTGCGCATCGCCCGCGAGGTACACGACATCACGGCGCATTCGCTGTCTGCCGTGGCCTTGCAAGCCGCCGTTGCCGAGCGCCTGCTTGCGAGCAATCCATCGGCGGCGCGTGAGGCGATAGCGCACGTGCGCCTCACCTCCAAGGAGTCGTTGGATGAGTTGCGCGCCATTATCGGCGTTCTGCGTGAGCCCACCGCGGCAGAGACCACCCCAACGGCGACCACTCTGCGCTTGGAGGAGGTCGCGACCTATCTGCGGCAGGCGGGGGTCGAGACGAGCATCAACACGGCGGCCTATCAGCGCGAAAACGTGCCTGTCTTCATCGATGTCGCCCTTTTTGGCATCGCGCGTGAAGCGGCGACCAATATCGTCAAGCATGCCGCTGCTACGCATGCCAGCTTCACGCTCACGAGCACCGATGACGAGGTTCACCTGAGCATACGCGACGATGGCCTGGGTGCGATGGCGATCAGCCACGCACAGACCGGCGGTCATGGCATAATGGGTATGCGCGAGCGTGCGGTCGCCCTGGGCGGCTCCTTTGAGGCTCGGTCGCTCGGAGCGGCGCGGCCAAGGGTTCCGGCCAAGCAGGGTTTTGACGGCAAGACGATCGACGACATGGCCTTTGGTGACGAGCCCTTCAACGCAACAGCCTTGGGCGTGCTGCCAAAAGATGAGTCAGTGCAACAAACAGTTGGGGAGAAAACCGGGTTTCTCATAGACGTGAGCATCCCACTGCAGCCCAAAGGAGGCTCGCTTTGAGTGAAGATTTCTTGCAATCCCCTGCAGGTACAACAGCAGGTGCCGCGGTTATCCGCGTGTTGATTGTCGATGATCAGGCTCTTATCCGCAATGGTTTCAGACTGCTTTTGAGTTCGTATGAGAACATCAAGGTCGTGGGGGAGGCCTCCAACGGCTTTGAGGCGCATGAGGCCGCGCGGACGGCTCGACCCGACGTTTTGCTCATGGATATCCGCATGCCGCTCTGTGATGGTATCCAGGCGACTCGCGCCATACTGGCTGACCCGCTCTGCTCTCAGATGCGCATCATCATTTTGACCACCTTCGATCTGGACGAATATGTTTACAATGCGTTGAAGGCGGGGGCAAGCGGCTTTTTGCTCAAGGACATCGACCCCGACGACCTCTTGCATGCCATTGAGGCCGTGAGTCAGGGCGATGCCCTGATCGCTCCTTCTATCACACGCCGCCTGATACGTGATTTTGTGAAGGTAGGGCCTGAGACAGCCGTCGATGCCAAGCGTCTTGAGGCTTTGACCGAGCGCGAGCGCGAGGTGTTGGCTTATGTTGCGCAGGGTCTGACCAATACGCAGATCGCTGATGTTTTGGTGATCTCGCCAGCGACGGTCAAGACCCATGTTGCCCGCATCATGACAAAACTCGATGCGCATGATCGTGCCCAGTTGGTGATCGTTGCTTACGAGACTGGCCTGGTAACGGTAGGCAGCTGATGCCAGGTGCTCAATCGAACGCCATACGATCATCGGCGATCCTCACCCTGACAGCCCTTATCTGGGGCATGGCCTTTGTTGCCCAGCGCTCAAGCATGGAGTTCGTGGGTCCCTTCTTCTTCTCCGGCATCCGCACCTTGTTGGGCGCGGCGACCTTGGCAGTCATACTCGCCCTTACGCTGGCCTTGCGGCGAAGAAAGCAGCTCCGGCAGCACTTCGAGCAGGGCGAGGATGAAGGCGGTGACAGTACGGCAGCGGAGCTGCTACCCCGTGAAGCCTCTGCGCTCTCAGTCGCCCGCCTGCTTAAAGCCGGTATCCTCTGTGGACTCGTGTTCTTTGCTGCCAGCAGTCTGCAGCAGGTGGGTCTGGTGTTCACGACTGCATCAAAGGCCGGTTTTCTCACCACACTGTATATTGTCCTTGTGCCGATACTCGGACTTTTTCTGAGGCACCGGACGCATTGGAACACCTGGGTGAGCGTGCTGGTGGCCGCTGTGGGGCTGTACCTGCTCAGCATCACGAGCGATTTCAGCATGGAGCTGGGCGATGCCGTCACGCTGGTGGGTGCCCTTGGCTGGGCAGGACATATCCTGATCATCGACCACTACGTCAACGGGATCTCGCGCACCGAGGTGATGAAGCTCTGCGTGCTGCAGTTTATGGTCTGCGGCTTGCTCAGTTGTGTGTGTGCGCCGCTTTTCGACAGCTCTATCTCGCCCGTCACACTCACGCTTGGGGCGATCTGGGACGCTATGCCAGCCATCCTCTATGCGGGCATCCTCTCGACGGGTGTCGCATTCACGTTGCAAGCGGTTGGGCAGCAGCACGCCAAGCCTTCGGTGGCGGCGGTCATCTTGAGCCTTGAAGCCGTGTTCAGCGTGCTGGGGGGGATGCTGATCCTGCACGAGATCCTGTCCGGCCGCGAGTTGCTGGGCTGCGTGCTCATGTTTGTCGCCGTACTGCTTGCGCAGATGCCTGTCGCGGCTGTTGCGCAGTCAAAGGCACAGAAGAGTGGCAGCACCTGATATACTGTCCCTGACGGCGTTGCGAAGTACAGAAGGAGAAAACCATGCCTACCATCACTGCAAGTCAAGTCAAGGTTCCCGTTGATGTCATGCCCGAATCGCGTGAGCTCTACATCGAGAACTATCTGGCTGCCACCCAGAACACCGGCAGACTCATGCTGTTTGCCTGCGACCAGAAGGTCGAGCACCTCAATGGCGATTTCTATGGCGCCGGTATCGATCCGGCGGATAACGACCCTGAGCATCTGTTCCAGATAGGCTCGCAGGGAACCATCGGGGTCCTTGCCGCTCAGCGCGGCCTGATTGCCCAATACGCGGGCGACTATCCCGCGATCAACTATCTGGTCAAGATGAACTCCAAGACCAATCTGATAGAGACGGAGCAGGATGATCCCTACTCGCCCCAGCTCTATTCGCTCGAGTCGGTGCTCGCCCTGCGTGAGGCGGGCGTCAACATCGTGGGCATTGGCTACACACTCTATCTTGGGTCCGAGTATGAGGCGACCATGCTGGCGGAGGCAGGCGAGCTCATCACCGAGGCGCATGCAAACGGTCTTCTCGTGGTGCTCTGGATATATCCGCGTGGCAAGGCGGTCACCGATGAGAAGGACGCTGACCTGATTGCCGGAGCCGCTGGTGTGGCACTTTGTTTGGGCGCCGACTTTGTCAAGGTCAACCCGCCCAAGGCGACCGATGTGGCAAGCTCGGGCGAGCTGCTCCTGCGTGCCGCCAAGGCCTCGGGACGCACAGGCCTGGTCTGTGCCGGTGGCTCGACGGTCGATGCTGAGAAGTTCCTCACGCAGCTTTATGAGCAGATCCATGTGGGTGGGGCAGCAGGTAATGCAACCGGGCGCAACATCCACCAGCGCTCACTGGCCGAGGCCGTCCGTCTCACCCAGGCTATCAGCGCCATAACCCTGGGAGATTATGACGTCCAAGAAGCCCTCGATGTCTTTGAGGGCCGGGAGAACTTCACGATCTGATACCCTCTTATTCGAACTGGCTGGGGTGTTTGGCAAAGAAATCGCTACGAGGCGGGAGCTCCTTTAAGGGGTGCCCGCCTCTGCTTTTCTCGGCATCCGTGACAAAGGGCTCATAGCCCTCAAAGATATGCTCCCAGCTAAAGAACTCCTGCTCAAATGCACCGAGCGCAAGGTACTCGACGACTTTCTGTGTACCGAGCGGCGCTATGGGATGCAGCAATACCGTGGCAACGCGCAGCTGGTAGAAGGCACAGCACAGCACCGTTTTGCGTGCATCGGCATCGTCACCGGCGCTCTTGATGGCATCTGCCCAGTACTTATTGGCCGTGCGCACGTACTCGTCGACCAGTTGGCTGACGGCGTGGAGCTCAAAGCGGTGCATACACCGCTCGTAGGCGAGGATGGTCTTGCGGGCCTCCTCGATGAAGCGCGGCTCGATGGCGCCCAGCGGCAAGCAGCCCCCGTTGCTCCTCTGAGCCTCATAGAAGCAGGAGCGTGCCAGCCGGTTGAACACGTTTGTGAGCAAGGAGCCCTCTTTCAGGGCGGGATCAGCGGCTTTTGGGTTGGCGTTTGGGTCGAAGGGTTTTGGCTGAAAACTCACCGGCTTGAGCCCCAAGCCAAGCGCGATGAAGTGCGCGCGCAACTGCTCGGGCGTGTAGTGATCCAAAAGCTCATCGGCCATGGGCGGCTTGATGGAGCCGGAGGACGATGCCTTCTTATCCAAGAACAGGAGATGGTAGTTGGCAATCAGGGTCGTCTGCTGCAACTCACCAGGCGCGGCCTGCGCCGTGGGCGCATGACCCGTTTGCTGGGCAGCCCAAAGTGCCGGCTGTGCGTCGCCATAGAAGTAGATGTTATCCTGTCCAATGAACTGGAACACCGCGGCATCAGGTGAGCACCAGAAGTCCTGCCAGGTGAGTGCTGCCTCATCGCCGTTTGCGCAAGCAGCCGCGAAGGCGGCCGCCCGTGTGGGGTTAAGCGTCTCGATGCCCTGGCCTTTATGTTCGAGGTAGGCGCGCGAGAACGAGATGGGAGCCCACAGCGACTCAGGCCAGCACCAGACGGTCAGGTCGCTTGTGTCCTCCAGCGGAGGGGCAGGCACGCCCCAGTCGATGTTGCCGGTGATCCTGAAGGGAACCAGGGCCTTGCCCGTGCGCAGGCGCATCCCGGCAGCCGTGAGCAGAGCACGAGCCG
>JAITTM010000085.1 GCA_031286975.1 Coriobacteriales bacterium | reverse complement strand
ATGGCAGGCACTACAATTACCCATCACTTCCCTAGGAGACAGACATGGCCAATATCCCGGGTTTCTCCAAAAACGTCATGGTGATCGATCACCCCATGGTGCAGCACAAGCTCACGTTGCTGCGCGATAAGGAAACCGGCTCCAAGCAGTTCCGTGAGCTCATCAAGGAGCTTGCCATGTTCGAGGGCTACGAGGCTACGCGGCACTTCCAGCTTGAGCCCACGCAGGTCACCACGCCTATCTGCCAGACAACCGCCTACACCCTCAAAGGGCGCAAGGTGGCCATTGTGCCCATCCTGCGCGCCGGTTTGGGCATGGTCGAGGGCATCCTTGAGCTGATTCCGGCTGCCCGCGTAGGGCACATTGGGCTCTATCGCGACCACGAGACGCATCTGCCCGTCGAGTATTACTGCAAGTTCCCCGAGGATATCGAAACGCGCGAGGTGCTCATCGTCGATCCCATGCTGGCGACGGGCGGCAGCGCCAGTGCCGCCATCGAGTTCATCAAGGCGCGCGGCGTGCCCTCGGAGCGCATCCGCCTGCTGGTCATCATCGCGGCACCCGAGGGTATCCAGACCGTGGTCGACACCGACCCGCGCATCACTATCTACACCTGCGCCATCGACGATCATCTGGACGAGAGCGCCTATATAGTCCCCGGCCTCGGCGACGCCGGCGACCGCATCTTTGGGACCAAATAATGGACAGGCGACCTGACTGGGATCAGTATTTCATGGAGATAACCCACCTGGTGTCACAGCGCACCACCTGCCGCCGCCGCGCCGTTGGTGCCGTTATCGTCAAAGATAAGCGCATCCTCGCAACGGGCTATAACGGAGTGCCGCAGGGCATCGAGCACTGCCTTGATCGCGGCTGCCTGCGCGAGCAGCTGGGTGTTCCCAGCGGACAGCAGCACGAGCTGTGTCGGGGTCTTCATGCCGAGCAGAACGCCATTATCCAAGCGGCAAAAAACGGAATCAACATCGACGGCTCCACGGTCTATGTCACCACGCAACCCTGTATCATCTGTGCCAAGATGCTCATCAATGCCGGCATACAGGAGATTGTCTTCGATCAGTCCTACCCCGATGAACTCACCGAATCCATGCTTGCGGAATCAGGGATAAAGACGCGCGTCTATCACCTTGAGCCTTGAGTGGGCGGGCGTGGCAATGCGGTCGATAGCACCGGAACCGAGCCCCCGCTACCTTTCCCCAACTGTCCCCGCTGTCCCTTTGCTCCGATGCGTGTCGCGGTTTATCATTCTGTGCCGATATAACATCTACAAAGGAGCGGAGATGAAAACAGTGAGGGGAATACTTGCGTTGGTGCTGGCCATAACCATGCTGGCGGCTGTTGGTTGTGGTAGCACACCGGCAAACACGGATGGCACGGAGAGCACGGGCAACAACACCAATGATAACCCCAACGGTGCTGGCAGCGGCACGAGAGGCTCCTCGCTTTCAGAGCTGGCTTCCAACTGGCAGGTGGGAGAGATCATGCCTCACTTTGGCGAGTATGAGGGCAAGGATATCGCATGGCAGGTGCTTGCTGTAGAAGATGGCAAGGCCTTGATAATCACCACAAACGCCCTGGAGGCCAGACCCTATAACGACACACTCGAAGCCACCACCTGGGAGACCAGCACCCTGCGCACCTGGCTCAACGGCGAGTTCTTGAGCTCCGCATTCCGCTGGTCGCCCGATATCCTTACCACCCAGGTGGTCAATCCCGATAATGCCGAGCACAAAACAGCAGGGGGCAATGAAACCACGGATAAGATCTTCCTTCTCAGTATCGACGAGGTCAATACGTACCTCAGCAGTGACTCTGCGCGGGCAGCCGATCTGTTTTCTCCTGCGGACGGTCAAACTCCAAGCTCCTGGTACTGGTGGCTGCGTTCGCCCGGCACCGATTCGAACCACGCTGCGGTTGTCAGCAACGACGGCTCTCTCATCGCCGACGGCCTCGATGTTCACAGCCCCGGCGGTGCTGTCTATGTCCGCCCCGCTCTATGGCTCATTCTGTAACTGCTTCGCCTGATCTTTAAGGCTGGAGCAAACTGCTGTGGCGCCTGCTGCCAGTGTCTTGGCGCAGCCTTGGCACAACCGCCGCAACAACCGCCGCAACAACCCTGTCGCGCCCCGGTCACAACCGCTCTTCTCCTTTAACCTTTATTTCGCCCTCGTTAGAGGATTTCTGCCGGGAGCTATAAATTGTTCTGGTATCATGCAGACGTTTGGATATGAGACAGACAGCCCGGTGTGTGCATACGTGAACCTTGGGGGAAAGCACCCATGATTTTGAGTTGTGTGCTCGGAGCCTTGGCGGCTTTGGTAGGGTTTGCTCCTCTGGTCGTTGTACGTCGACTGGTCAAGAAGGGCAATGCGCTGGTTCGCAAGAAGGCTACAGCGCTGGGTTTGGTGGCGGTAGGGTTCAGTTTTGTGCTGCTGCTCGCGCTTCTGTTTGTTTGTTCCAAACTGGCACCGGAGCAGTTCAGCGCCTTTGCGCTGACACTGGTGGCGGTGTTCTTGCTGGCGGGGTTTGTGCTGGCGTTCATAGAGTTGCGGAGTACCAAAGAGCACTGAGCTATGCAGAGAAAGACCGAGTAGGAGGAACTTTGGAATCGGGACCACTTGCGGGCTTGAGTCACCACATCGAAGAACTGCTTGCAGATCTTGGTGGAATGGACATTATAGATTTTGGCTGGGGCTCCATCACTACCTATTCAGTCTGGTTGCTGATTGTTCTCGTTTTGGTTTTTGCTCTTATCTGGGTCGTTAAATCACGGGTCAGCCTCATACCCAAGAAGGGCCCCACTGCCGCGATCGAGGCGACCGTCGATTATATCCGCAAAGAAGTCGGTTTTGGTGTGCTGGGTCACAAAGAGGCTGTCGACAAACACATGCCCTTCCTGTTCACCGTGTTCTTCTTCGTTTTGGGTGCCAACCTGGTGGGTCTTATCCCCGGCGCCAAGGCAGCGACTGGCACCTTCAGCGTGACATTGACGCTGGCGCTTGTCTGTTTTGTCTACTTCAACTACTACGGCATCAAGCATTCCGGGCTCTGGATCTATATCAAGAACCTCTGTCCACAGGGCATCTACCCTGGGCTCAACATCATGGTATGGCTTATCGAGTTGCTCTCGCTGTTCCTGCGTATCGTTACGCTTTCCGTTCGACTCTTTGCCAATATGTATGCCGGCCACATCGTCATTGGAGCTTTTGCCATTCTCACCACCCTGTTCATCTTCCCTGAGATCAACGCCTCGTCGCTCGGGCCCCTGAGCTTGGGCACGGCTCCCGCCTCCATCGCTTGGATGCTGCTGCTGGTTGCCATGTACGGTATGGAGTTGCTCGTCGTCTTTATCCAGGCGTATGTGTTCACCCTGCTCACGGCGGTCTATATACAGATGGCCACAAGCGAGCATTAGTACGAGCTGTTTTAATCGGTGTTTCCCGGGCACGGTGTCCGGTTTCATGTAGTGCTGCTCCGGCAAACGGATGCCGGAGCGCAATGAGCAAGCGGGTTGACCATGGTGGTCGCCCCGAGAAGGAGGAATCGTGACAGTAATAGGTTATGGTTTGGCTGTTATCGGTGCAGGCATCGGTGTAGGACTTTCCGCATTTGGTGGTGCAACCGCAACAGCTCGTCAGCCCGAGATGCAGCCCAAGATCTTCACCACCTTCATTCTGGGTGCTGCGTTCTCTGAGGCACTTGCCCTCATCGGCCTCGTGCTTGCCCTTATAAGTGCCTAACAGTCGTGCTTAACGGATTATCGTGCCGTCTGGCCAACTGGAGGTAATTAAGGTGAAAGTATTCGAAGCAGCCAAAAAGAAGCTGGCTTTGGTTCCGCTTGCGGCAGGTGCCGCGTTGGTCGCCTTCCCGTCTTTGGCATTCGCTGATGAAGGTGCCCAGCCCGAGGCCGCCCAAGGCGGTGGCGGCGTGGAGTTACTCGTCCCCAATCCACTTGAGTTCGTCCCGATGCTCATCGGGTTCATCCTGCTGTGGATTATCCTGGCGAAGTTTGCCTGGCCGGTCATCACCGACATGCTCGACAAGCGTGTGACCACCATCAGGGACTCCCTGGAGAAGGCCGAGAGCGCCAAGATCGAGAGCGAGCGTTTGCTGGAAGAGCACAAGACGCAGCTCGAAGACGCCAAGAAGCAGGCAGCACAGATCGTCGCTGATGCCAAGGCGGCAGGTGAGGCCGTCAAGGCCGACATCGTTGCTGCCGCACAGGTCGAGGCGCAGGCAGCCATCTCCAAGGCGACTGCGGCTATCGAGGCGGAGAAGAAGGCGGCGATTGCTCAGTTACAGAGCAGCGTTGCCGATCTCTCGGTTTCTGTCGCGGGTCGTCTTATCGGGCAGGATCTGAGCGATGCCGACCATCGCAGAGTGATCGAACGCTATCTGGCGGAAGCGGGGAGCCTCAATGCCAACTGACCGCATCGTCATAAAGAAGGAATCCGCGATCTATGCCGAGGCACTGCTTGAGGCAGCGCGGCAGCAGGATGCCATCTTTGCGCTGAGTGGTCAGCTCGAGACCGTGCTCCATGCCGTGCGCGGCAGTATCGACCTCCGCGCAACGCTGGCAGACCGCACGATCCCTGCGCAGACCCGCTCAGGTATCCTGCGGGAGGTGTTCGCATCCCTTGACCCTAGCCTTCTGGCTGTCTTGACTGTCCTGGTCGAGCGCGACGACATCGCCCTGCTCTCACGGGTCAATGATGCCTATGTCCAACGTGCGGAGGAGGCATTGGATGCGGTCATCATCGATGTGGTGACCGTCATCGAGCTCGATGACGAGCTCAGGGAGAAAATCATTGCGAAGTATTCCGCCCAACTGGGTCGTCAGGTGCTCCTGCGTGAGCAGGTCGACCCTTCCATCGTGGGTGGTATCGTTTTAAGTACGCACGGCAGGCGCATCGATGCGAGCGTTGTCTCACAGCTCGAAAATGCTCGCACCGTGCTTTCGACCGTATCTAACGGAGGTGAGAGGTAAATGGCGGAACTTACCGCTAGCTCGATTGATGCCGTGCTGCGCAAGCAGCTGGATTCCATCAAAACAAGCGTCGAGTCGCGCGAAGTCGGCACCGTGATCCAGGTGGGCGACGGTATCGCACGCGTCGACGGTCTTAAAGGTGCCATGGCAGGCGAGCTACTCGAGTTTATCGGTTCAAATGGCAAGACGGTATTCGGTCTTGCGCAGAACCTCGAAGAGGATGAGGTAGGCGCCGTTCTTCTGGGCGACGTCACCTCGATCAAAGAGAACGACCAGGTGCGCACCACAGGGCGTATCGTCGAGGTGCCCTCAGGCAGGGAGCTGCTCGGTCGCGTGGTTAACCCGCTGGGTCTGCCGCTCGACGGCAAAGGTCCCATCGCGGCTGAGGGCTATCGCCCCGTCGAGTTTCGCGCGCCGGGTGTCATCGAGCGTCAGGGCGTGTGCGAGCCGGTGCAGACCGGTGTTCTCGCCATCGACTCGATGATTCCCATTGGGCGAGGGCAGCGCGAGTTGATTATCGGCGACCGCCAGACGGGCAAGACCGCCATTGCGGTTGATACCATCATCAACCAAAAGGGCAAGAACCTCATCTGCATCTATGTGGCCATCGGCCAGAAGGCCTCCACGGTCGCAACCGTTGTGGAGACCCTTGAGCGCTACGGTGCCATGGAGTACACCATCATCGTGTCCGCCACGGCATCTGATTCCGCGCCCCTGCAGTACATCGCACCGATGGCCGGCGTTGCCATGGGCGAGTTCTTCATGTACAACGGCGAGGACGGCAAGCCTGCCAGTGCCGAGAATCCCGGTCGTCACGTGCTCTGCATCTACGACGACCTCAGCAAGCAGGCCGTCGCCTATCGCCAGATGTCTCTGACGCTACGCCGTCCTCCCGGACGCGAGGCCTATCCGGGCGACGTGTTCTACCTGCACTCCCGTCTGCTCGAGCGTGCGGTCAAGCTCTCGGATAAAAACGGGAGCGGCTCACTCACTGCTCTGCCGGTCATCGAGACCCAGGCGGGCGATGTGTCGGCCTATATCCCCACCAACGTCATCTCCATCACCGATGGCCAGATATTCTTACAGTCAGACCTCTTCTTCCAGGGTCAGCGTCCCGCCGTCAATGTGGGTATCTCCGTGTCCCGCGTAGGAAGCTCGGCGCAGATCAAGGCGATGAAGCAGGTTGCCGGTTCACTCCGTCTCGACCTGGCTGCCTACCGCGAACTCAAGGCCTTCAGCCAGTTTGGTTCAGACCTCGACAAGGCGACGCAGGATCAGTTGGGTCGTGGTGCTCGTATGACCGAGTTGCTCAAGCAGGGTCGCTATGCTCCCATGCCCGTTGAGGAGCAGGTCGAGGCTATCTTCGCTGGCAACAATGGCTTTTTGGATGATCTGCCTGTTGAGGTCGTCGTGCGGTTCCGCGAGGAACTCCTGCAATACCTGCGCGCCACCAAGCCCGAGATCGGCACCGCCATCCTGGCTGAGCAAAAGCTTTCGGATGAGACCGCAGAGGCGCTCAAAGAGGCCATCATCTCGTTCAAGAACCAGTTCTCGGTCGAGGGTTAGGGGTCTCTTCATGCCAAACCTGCGCGACATACAGAAGCGGATCACTTCGGTACAGAGTACCAAGCAGATCACGCGCACGATGGAGATGGTCGCTACCGCCAAGATCAGGCGGGCAACCGATCGCATCGTCGCCGCGACACCGTATGCGATGGCAATGGTCGAGGTACTCGAGAACGTGGCGCAACGGTCATCGGGGTTCGAAAGCCCGCTGCTCGCCGAGCACGAGGAGATCAAGCGCATCATGGTGATTGCGGTTGTCTCGGATCGTGGGCTTGCCGGTGGCTTCAATAGCAATGTCCTACGTGCTGCGGATAAGTTCATCACCCGCAAGCAGGCAGAGGGGGTCGGAATCGACCTTGTCACCTGTGGTAAGAAGGCCGTGGGTTACTTTGGCTATCGCAAGTTCCCCATCACCCTCTCGTTCAGGGATCAAAGCGCTGACCCCTCGCCCGATCAGGCGCGAGAGATCGCCAGCCTGGTGATCGAGAGCTACACAACCAGCAAGGTCGACGAGGTCGTGATCTTCTACAACCACGCGAAGAACGTTGCTGACCAGGTGCTCACCTGCGAGGATATCCTGCCCATCAAGAAGGTCGAGTTCCATGAGGTGGGCGAGGACGAGGGCTCAGCCGTCTATCTGGACGAGAGCGCTAAAGCCGCCGCCGCCGGTTCAGCCCGGCTGCAGGAGGCACGCAGCGCCGCTGCGTCGGTCTCGTCGGCTGACGAGCAGAATGGTGAGTTTGACTACGAGCCCTCAGCGGAAGCTGTGCTCAACGAGCTGCTCCCGTCCTACGTCGAGACCAGGATATTCCACGCCTTGCTCGACTCGGCGGCAGGGGAGCAAGGCGCGCGGAGAAAAGCGATGAAATCGGCGACCGACAACGCCACCGAGATGGTTTCCACCCTCACCCGGGTGTATAACCGTGCACGTCAGGGCGCCATCACCACAGAGATCACCGAGATCGTGGGCGGCGCTGCCGCATTGGAGGAATAATGGCACCAGAGATAAAGGACACAACCATGAATGTTGGACAGATCGTGCGTGTGGTCGGCCCTGTTGTGGACGTCGAGTTCCCAGCTGAGTCGATTCCAGCGATTTACAACGCGCTTACCGTGAGCACCGATACTCCCATCGGTCACCTTGAAGTCGTGCTTGAGGTGGAGACGCACCTGCCGGGCAACATCGTCCGCACGGTCGCCATGAGCTCGACCGACGGCCTACAGCGCGGTATCGAGGCCAT
>JAITTM010000028.1 GCA_031286975.1 Coriobacteriales bacterium | reverse complement strand
CCCCGCTGCTGCCGCCGCAGCCGCTGCCGCCGCAGCCGCCGCAGCCGCAGCTGCCCCCGCTGCCGCCGCAGCCGCAGCCGCTGCAACTGCCCCAGCCCCGGCTGCCCCCGTCCCTGCTGCCGCAGATCCCGCTGCCTCCCTTCTCGCCATCCTCTTTCCAGCCAACCAGGTGCAGATCCTCGACTACAACCGTGTGGTCTTCAGTCTCAACGGCCATACGCAGGCAGACTTTCTTGCAAACGTGACCCAACGCTTCAAGCTTACTCCCGCACCAACAGCCCCCTACAGACCACAGGCACCCGGCGAGTTTGGCATGTACCTCGCCAACACCTGGTACAAACTCGTTATCCGCGAGCAGTATCGCAGTGCAGACCCCGTGCGTGGGCTCGATGTCGCCCTGCTCCAAGACGAGCTGCTCGCGCCCGTTTTGGGCATCACCGACCCTAGCAGTAGCGCGAATATCGCCTATGTGGGTGGCGCGCGCGGCCTGCAGGAGCTCGAGCGTCGCGTCAACACCGATGCAGCGGTTGCCTTTGCCCTTTATCCCACCACCCTCGATCAGCTCTTCGCGGTAGCGGACGCAGGCGAACTCATGCCCCCCAAATCCACCTGGTTCGAGCCCAAGCCCCGCAGTGGTCTTTTTGTGCTGCCTATCTGAGGACGATTTCGGTATGAGGCGATTTTTTGCTATACTGAACGCCTGACTAAACGCAACGGAAGGTATCGCCTTGCCTCAAAAAAACGCAACAAACCAAAAAAACGCAACAAAGCGCAAAGTTGCGGCGGCACAGAGCAACCAAAAAGATACAACAAAGCGCAAAGCCGCAGCAGCACATAGCAAAGATGCTGTTCTCAACAAGAAGCGCACAGCAAACAAAGGCCCCAAGCGAGTCCTCATCGGTATTGGCGCAGGCATCGTGGTTCTGCTGGCTATCGTTATTATCTGGTTGGCTGCGTTTGTAAACGGCATCAACCAGAATATCAAGCTCGATTCGCTGGCCTTGGACAATCTCAAAAAAGTACTTGTCCAGCCAGAGACTCCCGACGACCCGTACTATATGCTCATCCTCGGCTCTGACTCGCGCAATGCCAGCGACATGGGCGAGGGTCGCTCCGATACCCTCATCCTGGCACGCATCGACCCCGCAACCCCCCAGGTGACGCTCATCTCGATTCCCCGTGACACGCCCATCCAGCTCGAAGGCTACGGCACTCAGAAGATCAACGCGGCCTTTGCCTATGGTGGCGAGGCAGGTGCCGTCGAGGCGGTGTCGAAGTTCTGTGGTGTGCCTATCTCCCACTATGTTGAGCTTGACTTCACGGGCGTAGAGGATCTTGTGAACCTTCTGGGCGGTGTGGAGGTCAATGTGCCCGTGCGTGTGCTGCTCGACGACGTGCGGCTCGAGCCGGGTCTGCAATGGCTCGACGGGCACCAGGCTCTTATCATGAGCCGGTGCAGATCATATCCGTCGGGTGATTTTCAGCGCGTGGTCAATCAGCGCATCCTTATCTCAGCCGTTGCAAAGCGCATACTCGCGTCAAACCCCACGGAGCTTCCGGGCTTGGTTGAGGAGCTGGCGCGCTGCGTCAAGACGGATGTGGGCGCAACAGACGCACTCGACTTGATGCTTAAGCTGCGGAACCTGGATGTCGATGCCATGTATATGGCAACGGTGCCTTCCTACCCCGCTTTTCACGATGGTGCCTCCTTTGTTGATACGCAAGAGCCGGAGTTCAGCGAGATGATGGATCGTGTGCGGGCAGGCTTGGACCCCGGTGTCCCCCCTGACCCTGATGTCAAGTATTAGCGCATACGAGGAGGGGTAACGTGAAAGGTATCGTCTTAGCCGGTGGCTCGGGCACCCGTCTGTATCCGCTTACGCTGGTGACCTCAAAACAGCTACTGCCCGTATATGACAAGCCCATGATCTACTACCCGCTCTCGATGCTCATGCTGGCGGGCATCCGCGATATCCTCATCATATCAACGCCGCAGGATCTGCCCAACTTCGAGCGCCTGCTGGGTGACGGTAGGCACTTTGGCCTCAACCTCAGCTATGCGGTGCAGCCCAAACCCGAGGGCCTGGCGCAGGCCTTCATCATCGGCGAGGACTTTGTGGGCAACAGCTCCTGTGCTCTCGTGCTGGGCGACAACATCTTCTATGGCAGCGGCATCAGTCGCTACCTCGAAACGGCGGCAGCACGCCAATACGGCGCCACTCTCTTTGGCTACCACGTCAACGACCCCCAACGTTTTGGCATTGTGGAGTTTGACGAGCAGGGCAAGGCGATTTCTCTTGAAGAGAAACCCGAGTGCCCCAAATCGAACTACTGCGTCACAGGTCTGTATTTCTATGACAACAGGGTCTGTGAGTTTGCCAAACAGGTGCAGCCCTCAGCGCGCGGCGAGCTTGAGATAACCGATCTCAACCGCCGGTATCTGGAGGATGGCTCCCTTGAGGTCATCACCTTGGGACGAGGCTTTACCTGGTTGGATACCGGCACGG
>JAITTM010000017.1 GCA_031286975.1 Coriobacteriales bacterium | reverse complement strand
ATGGACGAGCGCCTGGCGAGCCTGGACGACGCGGATGCCAACGGCGACGAACCCTCAGCGAGCTTGGCCGATGCAGACGCTAACGGCGACGAGTACCCGCTTGAACTGGCCGATGCAGACGCTAACGGCGACGAGCGCCCGCTTGAACTGGCCGATGCGGATGCTAACGGCGACGAGCGCCCAGCGAGCTTGGCCGAACCCGAAGAGTCGCACACCGAGCCATGAGAATCACGACCCCAGAACATCCGGCAGACACCCGCGGCACCAACGGCACCGGCACCGCTCCCGAGGCAGCTGCCTATGCGGCGCTCATGCCGTCCATCTCCCCCAATGCCAACAAATACTCGCGCGGGAGCCTGCTGGTCATCGGCGGTTCGACGCGCTACACCGGTGCTCCCATCCTAACAGCGCTTGCCGCGGCTCGCGCGGGTGCCGGCTATGTGACCCTCGTAGTGCCCCAAAGCGTGGTGCCCATCGCGCAGGCGCAACTGCTCACCATTCCCGTTATAGGTCTTGCGGAGAACACCGGGACGTTCGTGCCCGGAGCCGTCACCAGCTTTCTTGCCAGCGATCCGCGCTTTGATGCCGTGGTGCTCGGCCCCGGCATGGGGCTGACGGCAGGCGCGGCCGATGCCCTGGAGCACGCGCTCTTGCAGGCGCACAAGCCGCTGCTGCTCGATGCCGACGCGCTCACGCTGCTCGCCCGCTCATCCGCGGCGCAGGCTGCCTGCGCGCAGCGCGCCAAGGCGGAGCACGCCCTCATCCTCACCCCGCACGCCGGTGAACTCGAGCGTCTGGCCGTCGCCGTCCTTGCCCCGCAGCCCGCGCGCGGCAACGTGCAGCAGCACAGCGCTGCCGCCGCGCAGGGCGCAACCGCGAGCGTGGTTGCCACCCAACCTTCCGAGGGAGATGTCGCCGCCGCGCGCGGCACAGACCCCGGTTTTCTGAGCACCGTCAGCGCCCTCGCGACGGCTCTTGGCGCGACGCTTGTTGCCAAGGGCCCGAGCACCCACATCCAACATGAGGGGCGCAGGGACACGCTCGGGTTTGGCACGGCGGCACTTGCCACGGCAGGCACGGGCGACGTGCTGGCAGGCGTGATAGGCGCGCTTCTCTCCCAGGGGCTCGCCCCCTTCGAGGCGGCACGGTTAGGCGTCTATCTGCACAGCCAGGCGGGCCTGTTGGCACAGGAGCGTCTGGGAATGCGAAGCGTCATCGCCACCGATGTGCTCGACTGCCTGGCCGCTGCCATAGTCGCGCTCGAGAACCTTAAGTCCCCGGAGTGATGTTTCATGGATACTATGGACAAGATGGTTTTTGGCAGAGCTTGTGCTCAAAGTGGCCTCAGACTCTCAAAAGATCGCGATTTTATCCCAAGGTTCCTAAGAGAACACAGCAAGAAGAATGACAGCCGACACTTTGCCCTGTTCAATCGTATTATAGATGAGGCACTCCGTGGCACAGCCTGAGCACAACGCGCGCGACTCTTTTGTCGCCCTTTATGAGCGGCATGTCGATACGGTCTACCGCGTCTGCTACACCTATCTGCGCAACGCGCCCGACACCGAGGACGCCGTGCAAAACGTGTTTCTCAAGCTGCTTGCCAAGCCGCAGAGCTTCAAGAGCACCGAGCACGAGAAGGCGTGGCTGATTCGCGTTGCCGCCAACCACTGCAAGGATTGCCTCAAAAGTGGCTGGAGCAAGCGTTTTGCTCTGGAGAACATCGCAGAGCCAGTCGCCCCGCCGGATAGCACCGATTGGACGCTTGAGGTGGTCTTGACCCTGCCGGAGCCACAGCGCGTTTGCACGTACCTGTATTACTACGAGGGCTACAACGCCAAAGAGATCGCCCAGATGCTCGGCAGCCCGCACTCGACGGTACGCAATCATCTTAGCGATGCCCGTGCCGCGTTAAGACAGAAGCTGAAGGGAGACTTCGATGAGTGACAGACAGCTCAGAGAAGCATTCAATAAAATAACCCCTGATGAGAAGACCAAGCAGGCCATGCTTGCAAACATCCTCGCTGCCGCCGCAACGGCGGTACCCCCCGAGGCTGCCGCTCCCGCCGCTCCCGCTGCCCCCGCCGCAATGGCTACACCCCCTGGAGCCCCCGAGGCTGCTGCGACTACCGCAGCGATTGCAATGGCTACACCCCTTGGAGCCGCTGCCCCCGCTGCCCCCGCCGCAATGGCTACACCCCCTGGAGCCGTCGCAACGGTCACCCCTTCCACAATGGCTACACCCTCTGGGGCCGCCGCTCCTGCCACAACCGCCGCAACAGTGGTTCCGCTTGATGCTGCCGCCGCGCCTGTTGCTGTCAAGCGGCACAGGCGCTCGCGGTTATTCGATGTTGCGCTGCCAATTGCTGCCTGCCTGGTGCTCTTGGCGGGCGTGGGAGCGCTCGTGTTGCCGGAGCTCTTCAGCGGCGCGGTGCAAAACTCAGCAAACATGACTTTGGAGCCCCTCGTGCCTTCCGCACCCACAGACGCTGTTCCACCCACAAACGCCCCGGCAGCAGAGACGCCAATGGAGGCCACTCCAAGCTTCGAGCTTCCCAGTGACTCGCAGCCTATGCTCGCCGTGCCCAGCTCAGCACGCGAGCTCCCCATTGCATGGCCCCCCCTTATCGCGATAGGTGTCGCTCTTCTGACGCTGGCAATATGGGCTGCTCTCAAGCTCGTCCGTCGAAAGAAAGACCGGTAGCCTGATTCAGCTAAGAAATACCAAGCCATCTGGCATACAAGCAGTTAATCAGTGGTTCCCTTAAAATCAATCAGGGGGAGGGGTATTGTGGTCAGTCGTGGACAGCCGTTGAGGGTAATCACCTAGGACATAACCAAATTTTTACAAAAATGTTACAAAATCTGTAGTAGTTAGTGTAGACTAGTCGAAGCTATAAAATGCTTCAAGAGTGAAGCAGGTATAGGGCTGTGCGCTCAACGTGCACAGGACAGGGTTAAAACAGGGTTATAGATTAGGGGTTAGGGGAATGGAAAAAACTCAATCGAAACACGAAGAACGTCGTGGCTTTATGGCCTTTTTGCCCGCAATCGTGATATTTGTCCTTGCTGCGATTTGCGTGCTTCTTGTAGGACTGTATGTTCTTGCGCCCAATAGTCGCATCAGCGCAATGGAGGTCGCAACACAGAATGTCAGTGGTGTGACAGCTACCAACTACATGCCAATTTTAGAAGAGAACGTTGACTGGGAGGCCTTAAGCGATGACGAGCGAGCCACCATCGCTCGCCAAGCCGTTAAGGCAGCAAAGGATCAGGCAGCCAAAGATGGGGTCACGACCTTCAACGTCATAGGCTTCACGCAACAAAGCGTCACGATTTTTCTCTCTACCGGTGGGGACACCGTTTATGTCTATGTAGGCGAGGAAACCATTCCGGTTTCCCTCGAAGAATAACGAAGGGGGCTGGTAAGCAGATGATTGCCAACAAAGTACGTGTGTATACAACCGACAGGGAGCCACAAAGCAGATTCGCCTTTTGGGCGCTGTGCTTTTTTGCGTTTATGGCTCTTTGTCTGTCGCTGGTGGTGCTCACTGGTTGTGGGCAGACAGACGGCGGCGCGGACGCAGATCAACCAGCAGAAGGTTCTGGGTTTGTTATAGAGGATACGTCAGTTGTCGATGTGGAAATCGACGGGGAGTGAGGGGTAGGGATTATGGTAAAGAAGTTCAAGAGCATGCATTCTACTGCAAAGAAGCTTCTGATGATTCTGGTCAGTTGCGTATTGGTAGTAACGATGATTCCGATTATGGCGTTTGCTGGTGGTGATGATCCGGCAGCAGAAGAAGCCTCCGCGCCAGCAGCGGCAGAAGGGGGATCTGAGTCAACGCCATCAGAAGCGGAGGATGAGCCCGCACCAACGGAGGGCTCTGCGCTTACGCCCGCCTCCGCACCTGAGCCTGAGCCCACGCCTTCACAGGATCCACTGGCGATGCACACCGTGAGCTTTGTGCTTTCAGATGGCTGGACGCTTGCAAGTGGTGCCGATGTGTGGACCGTGCAGGTTGCAGACGGTGCAACGATACCGTTTGAGCAGATACCTGATTTGGCTGCGGTGGTTTCCGAGGGCGCGTCATTTTTGGGTTGGTTGCCAGAAGCCAGCGTGACTCCCGTGCAAAGCGACTACATCGCCACCTTGCCCGTAACTGGCGACATGAGCTTTACCGCCTCCTTTGAGGGCAGCGCGGTATCAGCTCCTTTGGGGGGAATCACACCGCTGTTTGCGCCTATAGGTGCTGGCATTGTTGAGGTCACCGACTGGGCAGACCTGCGCAATGCAATCACGACTGCCAATGCTGGCACGTCAAATGCGACCACTGGCGGTTCGCCGATCACCACCATCAAGCTGAAGAACAACATCCAGCGTGCTGGTGGCACGGCTGCAACCAATGACCTACCTGCAATCACAGGCACCTTAACGATTGACGGTGGCGGTTTTACACTGGACTTTCGCAATGGTGGTGCCGCAACGGCAATCAATACACCGGGCTTTACCCTGAGCGCAGCGGGCACAACACAGCGAGTCTTTACCTTAAAGAACATCAATATCGAGCGTTCCAACGTAACAATAACAGGAGAGATTCCTGCTCAACAGACAGCAGTAAAACCGCTTGTCTCCGTTGGCAACGTTGCGATTAATGCAACAACTGCACCTGGTTCTCAGTATTGGACCGCTAATTTTGAGAACATCAACGCTTATGCTGGCGCCCCTCAACCTGTGACTGGCTTGGCGATGGTTTATGGGGGCAGCGTCAACCTTGGCGGCACCATCAACTGGAGTTCAGACGCGAGTATTCACCGCCGGATTACGGCGCGCAACGTCACCGTACTTGAAGGTGCAAACGTGACCATGAACCTGGGAAATCCAGACACACGGTCAGCGACCATTGGTTCTGCCTATGTTATTCGCGCGTATAGCATAGAGTTTCAGAAGAACTCGACTACGACGATGGCCAACACAAGTTCAGTCATCCGTCTTTACGGTAGTGGCACATCCTACTTCAGGGCGCTTTCTGGCGCGACCGTCAACTTGACCAACAACTATACGGGCCGCGCATCAATCGCAACCAGCACCAATAGCGACAGTTGGGCGCAGTGCGTATATTTTGGTGCCCCAGGCAACGGGCTTCGAGCCGGTGATACGTTCACGATTGATGGCGCTACGGTCACAGGCACATCTTGGGGTGGCGCAGAAAACGGCGATACCGCTGGCACCTTTAACCTCTTCTCAGAGGGTGCCACCTCCACGGTGAATATCGATATTAAAAACGGCGGCAAGCTAAACGCCACGAGTAATGGCATGCAGGCAGCTTTTACGTCCAATGTGCCCAGCGGCGCTATGAACGTTGATGGCGAAGGATCCGAGCTCAACCTGACCAGCAAGATGGGTTATTACCATGTTGTGGCGACGCTGCGTTTTAGAGAATATGGCAATCAGACGCTTAAAGTCACAAACAATGCAGAAGTTCATATCACAAAAGCAGTGCATGACAGTTACCTGGGATCTGCAGCCGCTCCCAATGCAGTCAACCCTAATGGTAACGGAGACGTCGCCGCCGTCCGTTTTGGGCAGGGTGCAAACAATAAATTCACTGTCGAGAGTGGTGGCAAGATTTATGTCGAAACATGGGGCACCGGTTCGCCAAGAGATCCAGGCAACCCCAATCTTTCCGGTGATCCGGGCTATCAGAACGGTAATAATGTCGCTATCGAAGTTGCAAACACGGGCTTCCAGTTCAATGTCAGCGGCGAGACCTCGGTCATCTCCGTTGTTGCGCACAACGGCGCAGCCTTTAATGCCGGCACCAACGGTAATGTAAGCATTAATGTCACTGACGGTAGTTTTTATGCGGTAGGCAAAACCAACTCTGCAACTGCCGGCATATTCAAAGCGACGGGTAACGCTTCAACGTTCACCTTTACCAGTCCGCGTTTCTACGACTTCCGCAATGATCGCGCAGCCTCCTTGGGTGGCGGTCTGATCTTCCAGACCGGAGCTGGCTCCAGGTTCACGCATACGGCTTCAGACCTTGCTGTCTGGGAAAAAGGGGACGAGCTCGATTATGACGACCCCTACTTCACCCTCACAAGGGCAAGCTATGTATTGGCCGGAACGAACTTTGGTACCATAGAATCAAGCGATACCCATCTTCCCCCTGGTGAGTTTGCGAGAGAGTATCGCGACATGACGTATTACTCACGTATGAGTGGTAATAATGCCGCAGCCCTTGTTGGCCCGTGGGCAGGATTAACAAACGCCGACAAAACCGCACGCGTCTTCAGCGAGGTGCCGGAGGGTTTGACAGGCACCTTGCGCAAGGCATGGACTGACGAAATCCATGCAATCATTACCTTCACGCGCGGAGGGGTTCCAACTGATGTGCTCGTCTCATCTAAATTGGACGACCCGATCTATGAGGAGGAAAGCTCTGGCGAGCTCCATGGCGTGCTCCCCTATAACACTGGCCAATTCTTGCGGCCTGGCGATACTTTTGTCGTCAATCGGGCATGGAGCGGACCACTTGCTTATGCCAGCGAACCAGACGCAAGGTGGAACCGTCAAGTCCCCTCGGGTAATATCTCTGCGGGTACGGGCACTGTCATAGACATCACGCCGCCAACACCCGCTGTTATCACCACCGCGAGCCTCTTCTCCAACCAGACGGCTCTTACGGGTACCTGGAGCACCACCGCTCCCGTCTATGACGATGCTGCAACGGCACTGGAGGTCTGGTTGTCCGTGGGCGGCACTGGCACGCCAGCCAAAATGACGGGTGCCAGCGGAACTCTTAATGCCGACGGCACTTGGAACGTCACGCTTCCTGCCAGCACCATCGCCCAGGGCGACAAGATCTGGGTGCGTCTGCTGGATGCAGGTGGCAACATCAACCCCTTGAATGACACCCCCACGCGTGACACAACCTTCCTCGCGGCAGCGAGCATCATCGTTGAGGGAGCGCGAAAGGGCGAGATCACCGGTCTGCTCTTTACTGATGCCAACAAGAACGGCATCTATGATACGGGCGACGGCATCCTTGCCGGACAGACCGTGACGCTCTATAAATCCAGCGACCGCACAACGGCCGTTAGCACAGCAACAAGCGATGCCAGCGGTAACTACAAGTTCAGCGACGTGGTGGTTGGTGACTATGTTGTTAAAGCCCCTACCGTCAGTGATTATGGCTACACGACCCTGATTACCACGGGGCGTGACACCACTAAGATCTACAGCGATGTGGATAACAGCGGCTACTCACCCGTTTTGGAAGTGAACTACGGAAACGCTGAGGCCAACCTGTTTAGAAATGCCAACGCTGGTTATGCCCAGCCAACCAAGCCTGGCCCCGGCACCGGTGCCTTTGTCAAGGACTTGGTGGCGGTTGATGGTGTGGCGACCAACGGTCCGATCCACAGCTCAGAGGCTGACCTTACCTATGGGATCAGCTACATCATGCCCAGCAACACCGCTGGCTATAACCACCTTGAGATACTCGACATCATGGGTGCCGGGCTGATCTTGAAGGGTGCCGACATTGCAAATGTCAGCATTAGCGCCAAGCGTGGTACAACAACGGTTCCCGTGACGGGCACAGCCACCTATGACGCGGCCACGAGAACTGTCAGCTACAAGTTGGCTGAAACCACCGACTTTGCCACCTTGGCGGATGCGACCATCACCTTGACCGTCGTCGCCAAGCTTGAGCGTGTGGGCGGTGCTTGGCCAACAACGATAACCAACACCGGTCGTCTGATCGTCAACAACAACACTGGCGGCGGCATCGATGACCCCAATACCGAGAGCAACAACGGTCTTATCAGCGGTATCGCTTTTACTGACGCAGATCGTAACGGCATCTTTGCTGCTGGCACCGACACCCTGCTTGCTGGTGTTCCGGTTGTCATCAAGGTCAAGAACGGCACTGCCTGGGATGTCTATACTCCCGCTACTGGCTCTGTTGCCACAACCGACGCCAATGGTGCCTACAAGTTCGAGGTAGCTGCTGGTACCTATCGTGTGGAGTTCCCCACGCCGCATACCGGCATGGGTATCACCACCACAGGCACAGGCTATGCGCCCATCACGGGCATCAGCGACGAGCTCGTCATTGCCCTGGGCACGGCAGCGGAGCAGACCCGCAAAGTTGATGTGGGCTATAACACGCCGACTCCCGGTCCGCGAGGCGACATCACCACGAGCTTTGCCAAGACCATCAAAGACAGCAGCGGCAACTATGTCACAAGCCGCACCGTCACCGACCTGACCGAGACCTTGGAATACAAGCTCAGCTTTACCGTGCCCACCAGGCCCGCGGGCGTAACTGACGTCTTTGCCGGCTTCTCATCCATTGAACTCAAAGACGTTTTGGAGAACGGCACGACTCTTGCAGCCGTTACTGCCAGCAGGAGCTACAACTACAGAGTGCTCGTTGGTGGAACAGTGGTCTATGAGGGAGTAGCCACCGGACACGAAGTCAGCTACACCTTTGACGCTGCTAAGATCTCCCAATACCTCGTTGGCAAACCAGCCGGTACTGAGGTGGCACTCGTCGTGTTTGCCGATCTTGAGCTGGTAAGTGGCGCGTATCCCACGAGCGTGATCGACCATGGCTCGATTACCATCAACCCCTCAACTACGCCTGACAAGACCGTTGATCTCACCATCGGTGTCGCCGGTGAGGGACCGGAGATCGAGTTCACGCAATACCCCTTGGTGATCGACCAGACCCCGCTGAGCTCACACGAGTTAACAGCCGATGAGCTCAAAGTAGGCCTGAGGGTCACCGATGACGCCGACTATCCCACCTGGATATCTGATACCGATGGTCGCGCACAAAACCTCTACAAAAACATGGTGGTAACCCCGCTTGACAGTGCAGGCGCCACCAAGATCGACACTAGGAACATCGGTGTTTACCGGGTGCGCTATGTGGCCACCGACTCTACCGGCAATATCACCACTGAATACCGTGCCGTGGTTGTTACCGACGGTCGCTACATCATCGAGGATGAGGATGGCGACGGTAAATACGACATTATCTTAGGTGCTCGTAACTTTGTGGTTCAGCAGTCCGCTGTTCAGCGCAACGAGTCTGCC
>JAITTM010000181.1 GCA_031286975.1 Coriobacteriales bacterium | reverse complement strand
AGGTCGCTTATCTTCCAGCCGAGCTTATCGCGCGTGAGCTGCAGGTGATACCGCAGCGAGCCGCCTTCGGGCAACTGCGCTGTCACCAGGGCATTGCTTTGCGCCATGGAGCGCTCAAGGTAATCGATGGTGATCTGCGAGCTGGGCGTAACCATCTCCATGATGCGATCGATCGCATCAGCATCGGCACCGGTGGCATCGACCCAATAGGGCTTGACATCAGCACCGGACGCGTGTGCGGCGAAGAACTCCTCGATAACCGTCTCCTGTGAGGGATAGCCAATGCCCTGCGTGTACGCAACGACGGCAGCTCCCAAGGCGAGAACGAGCAAGATGATGAGGGCAAGGAATATCTTGAGCCCGGTATGGCGCAGTTTGCGCTCCTTACGTAGCTGCCGCTTGCTGAGTTCGATGAGGTCGGCATCGGTTGCCGTAAAGAAGCCGGTATCACTTGCCAGGGGCACATTGCCCGCTCCGTAGAACTGGTCACCCTGCTCAGGCGATTGCTGTGCGTAGCCCTCCTCGGGATACGGTGCCGCCTCTTCATAGGCGGGCGCGGCAGGCGCAGGGGGGGTATCCAGCCCCGAGAGGTCATGGTCGCCCGCCGCGAGCAGGGAGCTCGCTTTTTGGTAATCCTGTTGGGCATCAGGTGCAAGCACATAGGTGCCATCGCGCAAGGCATCCTGAAACGCGTTGACAGCCTCCTGATATCGACCCGTGGCTACATAGGCCTGCCCCAAACTCGCGTAGGTCTTGTTGAGCGTGGTGCCGGAGGCCTTGAAATCGAGAACCGCAAGATAAGCCTCGATGGCATCGCCGGGGCGATTGAGAGCGGTAAAGCAGGCACCCAGATTGATAAGCGCCCTGACCGGATTGGGGTTACGCTCGTCCAGTGCCGCGTTGCGATAGGCGGTGCCGGCATCGATGGTCATAGCCAGCTTTGAGTAGGCGTTGCCCAAACCCAACTCCGCCTGATACGGTTTGACGTTGAGCGGATCGGCCAAAGCAGCCTTGAAGTGCGTGATCGCCTCCTCATAGTTGCCCAAGCCGACAAGCGCGGTGCCCAGATTGGTGTTGGTTGTGGCCTTCTCCTGATAATCAGGATCCTCCAAGGCCTTTTTGTAGGTCGCCGCCGCCTCGTTGAAGCTGCGTATCTTCATGAGGCAGTTACCAAGACGGTAATACACCAAGCCGGCATCGCCCGGCTCAAAGCTCGCGTAATCCTCTTTGAGGCAGCTGTAGAAACCGCGCAAGGCCTGCGCGTAATCACCGGCATCATAGGCGGTCTTTGCCTGTATGTAATAATTACTGTTCAAAATTAACCCCTTAGCTGGCTTCCTCAGTTGGCGTTCTCGATTGCAATCGAGAGTATCTCGTCGCCCTTCTCCAAGGCATGGATAACGGCAAGACTCTCCTGATCGGCAGGATCGCCAAAGACGGTGTAATTCCCATCCAAAAATGATTGCGGGCCCAAGCAGAAATAGAACTGCGAGCCAGCGGAGTCAGGATGCTGTGAGCGCGCCATGGCAAGCGTGCCATCCTTGTGCTGATTGTGGGGGTTGACCGTCCACTCGCCCTTGATGCCATAACCGGGGCCACCGGTACCCAAGCCAAACCCACCGGCTTTCACCTGCTCGGAGCTGAGCTCCCTGCTGTTGGGGCAACCGCCCTGGATGACGAAATTGGGCTCAAGCCTGTGGAATTTGAGCCCGTCATAAAAGCCCTTCTGCGCCAACTCGACGAAGTTACCCACATGCAGGGGCGCGTCATTTCCTGCCAGCTGAACCCTGATGACGCCCTTGCCTGTGGTGATAACGGCAATCTCCTTGCCATTAGGTTGATACTCGGGTGTGTAGGTGCCCATAAAACCTCCAATATACGTACGGCCTACGATTGCCTCATTCTACCAGAACCAGGAAAAGCTGTGTGGTGCATGATGTGGTGCCCCCTACAGGATTCGAACCTGTGGCCTTCTGCTCCGGAGGCAGACGCTCTATCCCCTGAGCTAAGGGGGCACGGGTTGACAAACAATAACGTCTCCGCAAAGGAACCGTGTAGGGAATTCTACTACAGTTTCAGAGAGGAAACGTTGGAAGTACGCCGATTAGGGCATGTAACCCTACAGTTCGATGATCCCAAGAGGGCAGGCATCGACGCAGGAACCGCATTCGATACAGGAATCAGTGTCCTCGATAACAGCGACATCGGACACGGTGATAAGATCAAGTGGGCAGGCTGAAACGCAGGCTCCACACGCGATACATTCCGCTCCGTTAATTGAAATAGCCATTGAGCTTCCTTTCGATTTGACAGCACGCACTGCGGTACCCCTCAGCAGCACGTCCTTATCTCCTGTATTCTGTTAAACTATACAAATCAAAACTGGTCTTGCAAAAGACACTCGTTAAACTCCGCTGAATGCTCCGGTAAACGGTGCGCGGGCGGGCAGAACCTCACAAACGGCAGGACACGCAACCTTTCATGAGTGCCTTAGAACAACTCGAGATCGACAGCCTTGCCTACCACGGCGCAGGCGTCGCGCGCAACGCTGAGGGCAAGGTCTTCTTTGTCAAAGGTGCGCTGCCCGGTGAGACGGTTGAGGCACAGGTGATCGCGGATAAGGGCGGGTATGCCACCGCACAGCTCGCCCGTATCCTGGAGCCCTCCGCACAGCGCGTCGATGCCCTCTGCCCCTATGCCAGTAGATGCGGCGCCTGTCCCTGGCAGGTGCTCGCGTATGACCAGCAGCTGTTCTGGAAGCGGCGTATCGTCGTGGACGCTCTGCAGCATATCGGCAGATTCTCCAATGCGGATGAGCTCGTGTTGGATTGCATTGCCGCGCAGCAACCCTGGGGGTATCGCAACAAGATAGAGCTCGTGGCGCTGACGCAGGGCACGCAGGTCAGCCTCTGCATGCACGCCGACGACTCCAACGCTCCCGTGCCCATCGAGTCATGCCTGCTGGTATCCGAGAAGCACCGCACGCTGCCCAAAAAACTCGCGGGAGCCTTAAGCTACCTCAACATCGATGCAAAAAGCGCGGTCAAGCGCGTGGGGCTGCGTCTTTCCCGGCGCAGCGGCGACCTTGAGATCGCCCTCTGGGGCAACCCGGGGGCATTTCCCCGCGCGATCGCGGCAAAGGTCTTGAGCAGCGCGGTCAAGAACACGAGCATCGTACGGGTGCTGTTCACGGGCGCGCAGAAGGAGCGCAAGCTCAAGGGCGTCGAGGTCTTGCGCGGTAACGGCTACTGGCGCGAGAACTTTTTGGGACACAGCCTCAAGCTGAGCGCTCCCTCGTTCTTCCAGGTCAACACCTCCGCCGCCGAGCTTTTGGTGCTCGAGGCGATGCGTGCCCTTGAGGACAGAGGCTACCAGCAGGTGCTCGACCTCTACAGCGGCGTTGGCACCTTCACCCTCCCGCTGTGCGAGCGCTTTGACGACGTGACCGCCATCGAATCGGCCAGCGCAAGCATCGCGGATCTGCGCCGTGCGCTTGCCGAGGCCCATCTGGATGCCGAGATAATCGGCGGCGATGTGGCACGCATCCTGCCCAGCATCCCTTTTGCCGATGCCGCCCTGATCGACCCTCCCCGCGCGGGGCTCTCAAAATTGGCACAGGAGGCGATTGCGGCATCCAGCCTGGCTCGGCTCGTCTACGTATCCTGCAATCCGGCAACCCTGGCACGCGATGCCGCCGCGCTTGAGCGCGGCGGCTTCAGGCTTGTCTCCGTATGTCCAGTCGATCTCTTTGCGCAAAGCTATCACATCGAGTCCGTATCCGTCTTCGACCGAGCGCATGGTTAGCAGGTGGTTTGCCGCCAAATACCCATACGGTTAGAATAGTGTTCCGGCAAAGGACTCCTGTCCAAAACTAAGAGAGTTGGTTTTATGAGTGAGAACAGCAAGGTATCTTTGCGGCTTGCCCAACTTGATGACGCACAGGCGATCATCGACATCTACAAACCCTATGTGATCGATACTGCGATCACCTTTACCTCCAAGGTCCCAACGGTTGCGGACGTCCAAAAAACCATGGCGGATATCAAGAAGCACTACCCTTACCTCGTCTGCGAGATCGACAATCAGGTGGTGGGGTTTGCCTATGCCAACAAGGTGCGGCCGCAGGAGGCCTATCGCTGGAATGCCGAGCTCTCCATCTATATCAATCCCGCCTTTCACGGCAGGGGCATCGCCACCGCGCTCTATACCGCTTTGTTCTCGATCCTCAAGGTGCAGGGTTACTGCAACCTCTATGCCGTCATAACCATGCCCAACGACGCAAGCGTGGCGCTGCACCGGCACTTTGGCTTCAACGACCTGGGCATCCACGGAGCCAACGGCTATAAGCTGGGAGCCTGGCGCGATGTGCTCTGGATGGAGTACCGCATCCCCGGCGCCATTGATCCCGGTGCCTTTGGCAACCCCTTGCCTCTGGATAAGGTCAAGCAAAACGACATCGACACCGCCCTTGCCCTTGCGGCCGCATTGCTGAGCGGAGCACAGCGATGAGGGCGCCGGTGCTCGCTGCCTCATCCGCCCCCGGCCAGCCCCCGCTGCCTTTGGCAACGGGCAGCGCAGCTCAACTGCCCTCTGGTTTTACCGTCGGCCAGGCGCAGGACATCCAAGCCGGTACCGGTTGCACGGTGATACTTGCCCCCGAGGGTGCCGTTGGCGGTGTGGCGGTGCGTGGCGGAGCGCCCGCAACCCGCGAGACCGACCTTCTCGACCCTCTTAACCTGGTGCAACAGCTGCACGCGGTCATCCTGAGTGGCGGCAGTGCATTTGGGCTTGACGCGGCGGGCGGTGTCATGCGTTATCTTGAGGAGAAGGGCATCGGGATCCCCTTCTCGGATTCTTGCGTGCCCATCGTCTGCGGCGCATCGCTCTTCGACCTTTCGGTGGGCGACGCCACAGTGCGCCCCGATGCTGCCATGGGCTATGCCGCCTGTGCCGCCGCAGCCCCTGCGCTGGCCGTTGGCAACGTGGGTGCCGGTTGCGGTGCCAGTGTGGGCAAGCTGCTCGGCGCAGACCATGCGATGAAAAGCGGACTGGGAGCCGCGAGCATACAGATCGACGAGCTCATCGTTTGCGCCCTCGTTGCCGTCAATGCCCTGGGCACCGTGGTGGACAGGGCGACCGGGACAGCACTTGCAGGCAGCGTGGCGACCGGCAGCGATGGCAAGCCCGTCATTCTCGGCGCCCATGCAGCACTTGACCTGCTGCGACAAAGCCCCACGAATCCCTTTGCCGCAAACACCACCATTGGCTGTGTGCTAACCAATGCGGCACTCGACAAGGTCCAGAGCAACCGACTCGCTTCGGTCACCCACGATGCCCTGGCGCGTGCCATCGAGCCGGTGCACAGCTCCTTTGACGGAGATGCCGTGTTCGCGCTTGCCCAAGGCAGCGTGCAGGCGCATCCTGATGTGGTGGCTGTCTATGCAACGACAGTGATGGAGCAGGCCATCTATAACGCGGTACGCAGTGCCGAGGCGGCATATGGGCTCATCGCTTCAAGTTCGTTTCAATGCGATGCGCTCTAACATGGTATTCTGAACCAAGCAAATGACTGGGAGGAGTCAAACGTGCCGAAGATAACCTGGATCAACGGGTATGTCAGAGACGACGACGCTGCAATCTATTATGAAGTTCACCAGAGTTCCCTGAGCAACGCGCCCGTGCTTATCCTTCTCCACGGCAATGGAGAGGACATGCATGTCTTTGATGGACATTTTGAGTCGTTGCTCCCCTACTACACCGTTTTGACGGTCGATACCCGTGGTCATGGCAAATCATCGCATGGCGAGAAGGCGTTCAGCTACGAGCTGTTTGCGCGCGACCTCTTTATGCTGGTCAACAAGCTGCATATAGGCAACTTCTTGGTTCTCGGTTTTTCTGACGGCGCCAACATCGCCTTGGAGTTCGCCGTGCAGCACCCCGAACGTGTTGCTGCCATGATACTGGTGGGGGGCAACATCAGCCCCTCCGGCCTCAACCCATCAGTACACCGTGCCTTGCAGTTGCAGGCGGCAGGCTCAGGCTTGAAGGGCCTCTTCTCAAAAGGCGGCAAAACCAAGAAGGAATTGCTCGACCTGATGCTCAATCATCCCCATATCGAGCCCTCCAGTCTGGAGAAGCTCTCGATACCGACGCTTATCATTACCGGTGAGAATGACGTGATCAAACACGAACACAGCACCCTTATCGCCACATCGCTCAGGTGCGCCCGCCACGAGGTCATAGCAAAGGCCAGCCACTTCGTGATGCGTGATACCCCTCAGGAATTCGACCGCCTGGTTCTTGAGTTCCTCATGGAGGACGACTGAGTCGCCCTGGTGCTACAAGGGGCGGCAGCAACAGCGTTGCGACCACTTGACGGTCATGACAGTTAGGAGCCTTAACGGATGTGCAGCTATGCCTGTATAGGCTGCGGTAGGTGTGGCAAGCCGCGTACGATGGTGGTGCCGCCGATCATCTGCCTGCGCTGCGGGATAGAAAACGAGCCGGGAGCCCCAGAATGCCGCGCCTGCGGCAACCGCTTTGCTCCCGGCCCCGCCACAGTCGTCCCGTCTGCTCAAAGGCCCAGCAACAACGCTTGATGATGCTATCCGGGTAGGGCAGGCGCTCGCAATCAGCCTGCACGGCTGCCCGCAAACCCTCCGCTGCTCTCCAGAATGACCCTTGTCTACTCCCGCTGCATCTCATCGGGCGGCTCGATGCTCTCTATGAGGGTGATGAGTTCTTCTTTCGAGTTAACTTTGAGCTTCTTGTAGATGTTGTAGGCGTGCGTCTTTACGGTATGCGACGAGATGAAGAGCTTGTTCTGGATAAAGGCAATGCTCCTGCCCTTGGCCAGAAGATCGAGCACCTCCGACTCGCGTGCAGAGAGCCGGTAGCGCTCCGACACCACCAGGCAGCGCTTCTTCCAGTGCCCGCTGCCACCCACGATAGCGGCGACAGGCTGGCTGGCCTGGGCGTACCTGTCCTGCTCCAGGGGCACAAGCGCGATAAAGGTCGATACCAGTATCACCAGCACCAAGGCAAGGGGCAGCAGGTAGTCGTGTCCCTCCAAGCGGGCGGCAAGTACGCCAGCGCCGATTATGTAGCCGATGAGCATTCCTGAGAGCATGGGCAGACGGCCACGCCCCACCAGATACAGCGGCTGACTCTTGAAGTGGTAGGCCAAAGACATCTGCGCTCCCAGGTTCACGATGTTTAGGCATATAAAACCTAAAACCAGGAGAAAAGCGCAGATCATATAGGGTAGGTCGCTCACAAAACCCAGCGGCACCAAGGCTATCACCAGCAAGAGCACCACATAGCGCTGCGCGGAACCATGCACCATATGGTCACCGCTGTTGCGAAAGAACAGTGACATCGCCAGCGAGCCGAGGATCAGTGTGCCGCTCAAGGCCAGCGTGATGCCGATGCTCCTGCCCAGGCCGTTGACGATGCAGGCCGCCAGCCCGAACACCAGCCCATACAGCGCGAGGTAGGCATCGGTGGGTGGCACCAGTGGCGAGCGCTCCAGAGTCTGCACCCGGTTGCCAAAGCTGGCTTTAGCAACCTCCGCGCTCATCATGCGGTGCAAGAGCTGGCCTCCCAGGGGCAACAGCAGCAAGAACACCGCTGCCGGAGCGAGCGGCACGGTATCGACCAAAAGGAAGAGAGCACCGCCTGCGGCCACCGATATGCACAGGCACTGCGCCGAGACGTGGATGTCGAAGTTGGCGACAAGCGAGGTCCAGAGCAGGCCGGTGGCACCCAGGCTGACCCCGCCGCAAAACCAGAGCAGCGCTCCCAGCCAAAGCGGGGTCGGTTGACCCAGCAGCCCCTGTGCCAGCAGAGTGAGCGCCAGACCTGGCAGCAGGATGCTCGCAGCCAGGCGCAGCAGCCGCTCGCCACTGCCCGTGGCAAAAAAATCGCAAAGGCGGGAGACGGGATACAGTACGGCGAGCATGCCCGCTAAGGCCACCACCCTAAACAACGTCTGGTGGGTAAGAGAAAGCTGCATTTCGCTGGGATACGCCGAGCCGAAGAAGAGGTAGAAGAAACAGGTCCAGTAGCAACAAAAACCAATGCCAACGCTGATCATCGCTGAGAGTTGCTTATCGTCATTAAGCAGACCGTGGCCAGGGGGATGCTCGTCAGGTGGCAGAGTGGTCACAGAGCTCCGCCTCCGCCGACCCTTGCCTGCTGTGCCCTTGGCACCTTGTGCCGCTTCTGTCTCAACGGCTTTGGTCTTTGTGGCCTTCTTAGGGTCTTTACCTGCGGATTTAGCGTTGCTCGCATTATTTTCCATAGGTCACCGCCTGACGTAATCAACCTTTAAGGCTGAGAGATTCCGCAAAACCAGACCTTTGAGCGATACCGCCTTTGGTCCGTTGCGCATAGCGTAGCTCCGTGCATACAGCGTAATTATACACGGAGTGCCACACGATGGCAGCAGGCATGAGGGGTGTGAGGGTGGCCTGCCTTGAATATCACAGCACAACTCCCCATATATCTAGATCACCGTGCAGAGCTAAAGCCCGGGTGGCTGCCCTGCGTTGTTGGGCGAGACTCGACGGCGTTGCGCCCGGTTTTCTCAACAGCATGACCAACGAGGCGTCTTGAGGTCGCTGTTTGGCCTTGATGGATAGACGAAGACAGCAAGCAAGCGAAGGGAGTAGGTTATGGAAGACAGAGGCTACACGCTGGTACCGCACGACAAGCCGTACAGCTACCAGGAGGGCGACCTCACGGTGACACGCGGCAGTGCCTGGTCCGGGCCGGGTTGCCATATCGGCTGCGGCGTCCTGCTGTACAC